>NZ_JBLNNF010000027.1:0-77833 GCF_047784845.1 Pseudomonas sp. NFX98
ACTACAAGAGCTGAAGATCAAAAGATCGCAGCCGGCGGCAGCTCCTACAGGGTCATTTTCCGGCCTTGAATCAGCGCATGAACAAGCCGCCGTTGACGTCCAGGCACGCGCCCGTCACGGAGGTCGCGTTATCGGCGATCAGCAGCAACACGCTGTCGGCGATGAACGCTGGGTCTCCGAGGGTGCCGGCCGGGATCATCTTGAGGATCTGTTCCAGACGTTCCGGGGCCACGGTTTCGCGTACCACCGGCAAGTCCAGCGGACCGGGTGAGATGCTGTTGACCGTCACGCCCTGAGGCGCCAGTTCACGGGCGAAAACCTTGGTCAGTGTCGCCACGCCACCCTTGGCCGCCGCGTAATGCGCGCCGGTCGCGGTGCCGCCGTTCTGCCCGGCCAGGGACGCGATGTTGACGATGCGCCCGAAGCCGCGCTCGGCAAAGTGCGCGCCGAACACCTGGCAAGCGACAAACGTGCCGCGCAGGTTGATCGCCATCGACTCGTCGAACTCTTCCGGCGTGATGTCCATCAGCGCCGCGACTTTCGACACGCCGGCGTTGTTCACCAGAATGTCGGTGCCGCCCCAGCGCTCGGCGAGCAGGTCACGGGCACGCTGGAAGTCGGCTTTGTTGCGCACATCCAGTTCAAGGGCGACCGCCGTGGCGCCGCTGCCATCCAGTTCCGCGGCCAGTTGCTGCACGCCATCGAGGCGCACATCGGCCAGAGCAACGCGATAACCCGCCGCGTGCAGACGGCGGGCGATGCACTCGCCCAGCCCGCGCGAGGCACCCGTTACGAGGGCTACTCGACTCATGATGTTGCCCTCACAAAAGGAAGCCGAGCGCACTCAGGCTGTCGGTGGAGTTGATCAGCCGCACCACTTTGCGCTCCAGGGTCGGCACGCCGTCGGTGAAGCGAATACGGTGATTGAGGTCGGCGACGAATGGCGTGTGCACGCCGCGTTTGTAGGCGTACAGCAACTGCGCGGAATTCACTTCAACGATGTCACCGGCCGCTTCCACCAGGCGGAAACGCGAGACCGTGCGAATGGTTTTCGCTGCGTCCACCGCCGACGGCGAGAAGCCGGCGCTCAGGCGCTCGATGCGCAAGGCGCGCATGTGCGCGTCATCGTAGGCGTAGTTCAGCGTCGCTTCGAAATCTTCGGTGTCCGGATCGATCGGCACGATGTACTTGCCGCTGTCGCTCCACAGGGTCGCCCATTCGGCGTAGTTCTTGTGGTCGAGCAGTTCGGCTTCGCGCCAGATGAATTCGATGGCCTGGGCCAACGGGCCGGAAAAACCGTTCAGGGTGTCTTGATTGCTCATTGGCTCATCATCCTTTTCCACATGTCGTAGGCACCGCGCATGCCGCCTTCGTCGGTGGCGTGGCTGACCTTGTCGCCGTTTTCAGCGATGATTTCGCGGTTCAGGCCGCGGTTGACCAGGATCGGCGCGTCGACGCCGGCATACGAACCGCGCTGTACGCGGTCCCAGGCTTCGGCATCGTCAGGGCTGCCGAAACCGAACGGGCCCTGGAAGTGTTCGTGGATGCGCATGCGTTCGCGGTTGGCGATTTCCGGGCCGCCGTCCATGCCCAGGGCGACGTGGCGGATCTCGGTTTCGGTGACCGACACCGGGCGCAGCACGCGGAAGAACGACATCGACATCGCCACGTTCGGGAACAGGTTCAGGTTGAAACCGGCGCCGTGCAGCGAGCGCACGATGCGACGGACCTGATCGGCCGGCATGGTTTTGGACAGCTCTTCAGTAACGTGAGCGAAGCGCTCCTGCAATTTCTCCGTGCCGTCGTCGTGATCCAGGTCGACGTGCTCCGGCACCATCACCATCACGCTGTGGCCGTTGCCCAGCGAGTGGGTCACGGCTTGCTCATCGGTCATGAACGAGAGCATTTCCGAGGTTTCTTCATCCACCGACGACATGAACGACTTGTGCACGATCGGGAAGTGGTAACCATCGGTGGTGTTTTCCAACTGGATCTTCCAGTTGCCCTTGAAGCTGAACTTGTGTTCGCCCTGGGTCTTGATCGGGTAGCCGGCGCCCTGTTTCATGAACAGGTCCATCCAGTGTTTCGCGCCGCCGAGGAAGTCTTCCAGTGGTTCGATTTCGTCGTTGTAGCTGGCGAACACCATGCCGGCGTAGCTTTCGACGCGCAGGCTGGTCAGCGGCAGTTCGGATTTCTCCAAGATGCCTTCGTAGCCATCCGGATACGGCAACGCACGCAGCTTGCCGTCCAGGCCATAGGACCAGCTGTGGTACGGGCAAGTGAAACCGGTGGCGTTGCCCTTGTGCTTCTCGCACACGGTCGCACCACGGTGGCGGCAACGGTTTTCCAGCACGTTGATGTTGTTCTTCTTGTCGCGCACGACGATCACCGGCCGCCGGCCGATCATGGCGGTCTTGAAGTCGCCGCTGTTGCGCACTTCGCTTTCGTGGGCAACCCACACCCAGGTGCGGTAGAAAATCTTGTCCAGTTCGGCTTCGAACAGCGCCGGGTCGTTGTACAGCGAGACGTCGACGCGGTCGTGCTGGACCAGGTCTTCGGGGCTTTTCGACGTCGCGATCAGCCGATATTCATGAGTGCTCATGCGGTTCTCCTCATGGCTTCTTTTTATGATTGAGTGGTAGAGGCTTGCAGCTGCGCACCAAAGGCGCAGACCAATTCGTCCTGACCTTTGCGACCAACGATTTGCAGGCCGACTTTCAGCCCGCCGCAATCGAGTTCCACCGGCACCGTCAACGCCGGATGGCCGCTGAGGTTGAAGGGGCGTACCAGCGGGGTCATGCCGGCCACGGCTTTGCTGCCGGCGCGGGCTTCGCTGAGAGTCGGCGGCAAGGTCGGCAGTGTCGGCAGCAGCAACACCGCGAAGTCTTCCAGCGCGGCGTCCACCTGTTGCGTGAAGCGTGTGCGCACGGCTTCGGCCTGGGCCAGTTCTTCGCGGCTGGTGCGGCTCGCCGCCAGCAAACGTGTCTCGACATCGGCGCCGATCAGGCCTTTGCCGGTCAGGTGACCGAAGGCCGCCCAGTTTTCGAAATTGATCACGGTCAGGCCGGCCGCGAACGCCGCTTCGAATTCGCTCAGGTGCAAATTGCCGCGGCGCCATCCGGCACGGTCGGCGGCGGCACCCAGGCAGGCTTGCAGGTGCGGGTCGCAGTTCACGTCAAGGAAGGCGACTTTTGCACCGGCGCCCGGCAAGCCTTGCACGGCAAAGCCTGGGCAAATCACCTGCATCGCGGCAATCAGGTCGTCCATGGATTTGGCGAACGGCCCGACGCAATCGAGGCTCGATTCCAGCGGATGCGCGCCGACACGGCTGACGCGACCGTAAGTCGGCTTGAGTCCGGCAACGCCGCAGCACGCCGCCGGCACCCGCACCGAACCACCGGTGTCGGTGCCGATGGCGATATCGGCCAAACCGGCCGCGACCGCCGAAGCCGAACCGCTGGACGAGCCGCCGGGCACGCGATCCGGCGCTTGCGGGTTGATCGGTGTGCCGGTCCAGTCGTTGATTCCGGTAACACCAAACGCCAGTTCATGCAGGTTGGTCTTGCCGACGATCTGCCAGCCAGCGTCGAGGATTGCGTCGACCACTTCGGCGTTTTTGGTTGCCGCCGGTGCATCGGCGAAGGCGCGGCTGCCCGAACGGGTCGGATGGCCGGCGATGTCGATTGAATCTTTGATGGCAACGCGCTTGCCGTTGCCGCCGAGGAGAAATTCGCTGATGAAGGTGCTCATGCGTTCAGCTCCTGCTTTGATAAATGAGAGCTGAACAGGCGCTGTGTACGGAAATGCGCGATCAGCCAGGTGCCGTCGACACAACGAAAATCGATGTTCAGCCGCGTGCCGAACAGCTCGTTGCGGCCATCGGCGTAGGTGGAAATCTGCTGCATGATCCACTGCCCTTGCGCCCCGCTGCCGTCTACCACGATCGACTCGCTGGTGAGGTAATGCAGGTTCAACTTGAAGTGGTCGGACGGTGGCAAGTAACCACCGACAAACGCCGCCACCGCTTCACGCCCACGATGCTGGCCAAAGGTTTGCGCGGTCTGGCTGCCAACGCCTTCCCAGATCGCGTCTGCGCAGAACAGCTCAGCCAATTCGCTGACATGGGTGAGCGCCCGCGGCACATCGCACAGGTCCATGTAGCGCGCCATCAGGCGGCGCACTGCGCTTTCCCCTTCGAGCGTCGCCAGACGCTGCAGCAAGGCCTCGTTCATGGCTTACACCTTGGCCGCATCAGGAATGGTCAGCGGACGACCGATGCGCGCTTCGATCTTGGCGTAGCGCCACAGGCTGTACTGGCCAACCGGCGTGGTGCGGAACAGGTTGCAGGCATCGATCACCGACTGGTGGCAGTCGACGTCGGCCATGATGTACACGGTCCACGGCGAGGTGGTCGACGGCCCGACCATCAAGCGGTCGTCATCCATCGCACCGAGCACGGTGATGCCGGGCATGGCGCCGAGATCGCCCATCATCTGGCTGAAGCCTTTCCACACGCTCAGGCCTTCGCCGGTGGGCAGGTCGAAAAAATTCTGGGTGATGCCGATGCAGAAGACGACGCGCAACGGTTCCTGGGTAGCTTGGGACATGCTGTTGATCCTTTGAAAAAGTGATGAGAATTCAGATGTAGCCAGGGAACGGCGGCACGCCGAGGAACACCGAGCCGGCGCCGTCGTACAGGCCTTCGCTGAGGAAGGCGTGCTGGGTCACCACCATCGAGTCGCGCAGGTAGCGTTGCAGCGGATGGCGCAGGTAAATGGCGGTGGTGCCGGCGAGGCTGTAGGCGCTTTGCACCACCTCGGCACCGGCCTGGGAAACATGGATCGCCGACAGGCGCAGCAGGCTGGTTTGCTCAGGGGTCACCGGGTTGCCCGCGAGGATCGAGTTCCATACCTGTTCGGTGGCGTTGTAGAAAAACCCGCGCGCGGCGGCGAGTTTGGCTTCAGCCTTGGCGATCTCGATGCGCACGTAAGCGCGGTCGGACAATTTCGGCGCGCCGGTGATGCCGCTGCCGCCCGCCATGCGGCTGATTTCGTCGAGAGCCGCACGGGCCAGGCCGAGGTTGACCACCGCCAGCACTTGCGCGGCATAAGCAATCGATGGGTAGCGGAACAGCGGTTCGTCTATGGTTGCAGCCCCACCCCTGATAAACGTCCAGCGCTCGTCGACGCGCTTATCGGTCACTCGCAAGTCATGGCTGCCGGTGCCTTTGAGGCCGACCACATCCCAGTTCTCGATGATGTCGACCTGCTCCGGGCGGAATACCGCGGTGCGCGGCTTGCCGCCAGCGGCACCGATGCCCACGCCCAACAGGTCCGCGCCCTTGCAGCCGCTGGCGAATTTCCAGGTGCCGTTGACTTGATAGCCACCATCCACGGCTTCGGCCGGTTGCAATGGAAACAGACCGCCTGCGAACACCAGGTCGGGGCTATCGGCGTAGAGTTCAGCGAGGGTTTCCTTCGGCAAAGCGGCCAGGTAAACGCCGGCGCTGCCGAAACTGGCCACCCAACCGGCAGAGCCGTCGGCTTCGGAGATGCGTTCGATCATTTGCAGGAACAGCGCTGGCGCCAGCGCATCGCCGCCGAAGCATTTCGGCGTGGCGGCGCGGTAGATGCCCACCTGTTTGAAACGCTCGATCATGTCCCGTGGCACATGAGAGACCGCGTCGAATTCCTCACGACGCTGGCGCACTTCATCCAGTACCTGCGCAAAGGCCTGGCTGTCGACGACATTCTCGTCAACGCCGATCAGAGCGTCTTGTTGCGCAACCGCTGAACGCAGCATGGGCATTCTCCGTTTTGATTATTGTTAGTGGGGCCTCACATCACCGCTGTCTGTAGGAGCAAGGCTTGCCCGCGATAGCGCCCTTGAGATCGCCATCGCGGGCAAGCCTTGCTCCTACAGGGATCTGCGTGGTCACCCTTGCATTGCGGTCCAGTGTAAAAACCGCACCCCGGCGCAACTATTGGTGCGTGCAGCCCCCCGACTAAAGAAAACCCCTAGGCCGACACCCCTTACCTCTGAGCGCATCCCCATGCGCGAGCGGGTATAAAACGCCATACTTCCGGCTCCACCGGTCGGAACCCACTGCCACCAAGGGCTGCGCGATGTACTTGCCGAAACCGAATGACTTTTATGCGCTGATCGAAGCCATGCCGCTGTGCATCATTCTTCACGATGCGCACACCAAGGAGATTCTCTGGGCCAACGCCGCAGCATTGGCGGCGCTGGGCTTTACCCTGGAAGAACTGACGCCACTGAAAGCCCCGGACATGACCCGCGACGCCCCGAAATACCGGCGCTCGGTGGGGTTGCGCTGGCTGGAAGGCGCCGCGCGCACGGGCCAACGCGCCATCGAGTGGTGCTATCGCTCAAAGCAAGGGGTGGAGATTCTTTCCGAGGCGGTGGCGACGCTGGTGCACCTGGACGGTCGCGATGTGCTGATGGTGCAGTTCCGCGACATCTCTAAAGAAGACAAGGTCAAGCGCGACCTCAAGCGTTTCGAAAGTCGGCTCAAGGCTTTCATGCAGGACTTGGCCGAAGGCGTGGCGGTGCTAGGGCCGGAGGGTGATGTTCGTTTTATCAGCGACTCGGGTGCGCACTTGCTCAACAGCGAGGGCCACAAGCTGATCGGCAAAAATTTTCTCGCCTGGTGCGACAACGTTTCACACCAGCGCCTGTTGCAACAGCTCGCCAACGAAACACCGGAACATGCGCCGTTCAGCGTTCACTACAAAGTCCAGCGACTGGACGGCGAATGGCGCTGGCATGATGCAACCTGCCGCTACATCGAGATTGAAGACGATCTGGTCGGCCACCTGCTGCTGTTCCGCGACGTGACCGAACAGGTGCTGGCCGAAGAGGCGCGACGGGTCAGCGAGCAGAAACTCGAATATCTGGCGCGCTACAACGCCATGGGGGAAATGGCCGTGGCCATCGCCCATGAACTGAGCCAACCCTTGGCCGCGACCCGCAACTTCATTGAAGGCACGGTGATTCGCCTGAACAACGCGGGCGACACCGATGAAGGCGTCGCCTGGGGCTTGCAGAACGCCGTGCGGCAAATCGAGCATGCCTCGGTGATCATCAAGAGCGTGCGCGATTACGTGGTCAAGCTTGAGCAGTCCGAAGAGCTGGTCGACCTTAACGAGCTGCTGCGCGAAACCCGCTATTTCATCAGTTTGCGCGCCGATCCGAGTCTGGTCCGCGTGGAAGTCGTCACCTCGCCCGAGCCGCTGCGGGTGAGCTGCGAGAAGGTGCTGATCGGCCAGGTGATCCTCAATCTGGCGTTCAACGCCATTGAGGAAATGGCCGACCTGCCCATTGAACGGCGCTTGCTGCGCATTCATGCCAGCGCTGGCGACGGCGTTGCGCTGGTGCGCATCGAAGACCGTGGCCGCGGGATTCAGGCCCAGGCGCAGGAAAAGCTGTTCGACGGGTTCTTCTCGTCCAAGGTCAGCGGCAACGGCATCGGCCTGGCGCTGTGCAAGAACATAATCGGCCGTCACCGTGGCGATATCTGGGCGCAAAACCTGGAGCCCTGTGGCGCTGTTTTCAGCTTCTCCCTTCCTCTCGCTTCCTCCCTCTAAAAGCAAAAGATCGCAGCCTGCGGCAGCTCCTACAGGAGAAATACAAACCCTGTAGGAGCTGCCGCAGGCTGCGATCTTTTGATCTTTGGCCATCACTGGCACAGATACACAAACACTTGGCAGGCAGCGCAATTCCCCGATTTGCCGGGCGAGGCACTATTCGATGGTCAGAATCTGCCCACTCACCCGCGATCCGCGTTACCAACAATTCAGGAAGTTCCCCTTATGCGAACAAACAGGATCTCCGTACAGTCAGCGCTAGGCCTGAGCCTGCTTGTACTCGGTTTGAACAGTGCCCGTGCGGATTTGCCCGCCGACACCATCGGCCAGACCACCTTGGCATTCCCCGCTGAACCGCATCGCGCGTTTGTCGTCGATGTCGAGTTCGAAAGCTTCGTCGCCGGCCGTGTCACCGTGGTCGACCCCGACCAGAAGCGTGTGCTGGGCATGGTGCCGACCGGTTTTGCTGCGCCTTCGGCCCTGAGCCATGACGGCAAGCTGCTCTATAGCGCCGACATCTGGTATTCGCGTGGCACTCGCGGCACCCGCACCGACGTGCTGACCGCCTGGGACACCTCGACCCTGTCGCCAGCCTGGGAAGTGCTGATCCCGAACAAGCGCGCCGAGTCGCTGACCCAGCGCTACGGCCTGAAGACCAGCGGCGATGACCGCTTCGTCTACGTCTACAACTTCACTCCGTCGACCTCGGTCACCGTCGTGGATACCCAGACCAAAGCCGTCGCCACCGAAATCGCGATCCCCGGCTGCGTGCTCAACTACCCGGTCGGCAAACGTCGCTTCGCCTCGCTGTGCGGCGATGGCAGCCTGCAAGTGGTAACGCTCAACGATCAGGGCCAGGAAACTGCGCGCAACCGCACGCCGTTCTTCGACCCGAACGCCGAGAAACTGGTTGAGCGTGCGGTCAACGTCGGCGACACCTACTACTTCACCACGACCACCGGCACCGTACGCGCCGTGGACTTCTCCGGCGAAACGCCGAAAATCCTGCCGAGCTGGTCGCTGACCACCGACGAGGAGAAGAAGGCCGGTTGGGCACCGGGCGGTTGGCAGCTGATGGCCGTCGCGCCGAAGCTGAACCGCTTGTACGTGCTGATGCACGACGCTCACGAACCGATGAAGTGGGAAGACCCGAGCACTTTCATCTGGGCCTACGACCTCAAGACCATGAAGAAAATCGCCACCCTGGAAGCTCCGGCACCGGTGTGGAGCATGCAGGCTACCGGTGACGACAAGCCGCTGTTGCTCGGCGCCGACGTCGAAGGTGGCTTGCAGATCTTCGACCTCAAGACCAACAAGCACACCGGCAGCATGGCCAAGGTCGCCAAAACCGCGACTCAGGTCATGAGCTACTAAACGAGGTTCGGCCATGCAATCAGATCCGATCTTCATCATTGCCAGCGCACTCGCCATTTCGGCGCTGCTGGCCAGTGCCGCAACGCACAAGGTGCGGGCCCCGGCGCGCTTCGCCAAGCAAGTGGCGGACTATCAACTGCTGCCCGCTGCGCTGGTGCGCCCGAGCGCGCGGTTGATTCCGCTGCTGGAACTGGCCATTGCTTTCGCGCTGCTGGTTCCGCTCAGCCGGGGCTGGGCAGCGTTGAGTGCGGCCAGCCTGTTGGCGCTGTACGCCGCCGCCATCGGCATCAACCTGTGGCGCGGTCGTCGTGACATCGACTGCGGCTGTGCCGGTCCCGATCAGGCGCAACCGCTGCGCCCGGTCCTGCTGCTGCGCAACAGCGTGCTGGTGGCGGTGGCGCTGCTGGCCAGCGTGGCGCCGGTGGTGCGTGACATGACTGTGTTCGATGGCTTCGTCACCGTGGCTTCCGCCGCTGTCGCGCTGCTCATCTACGCCGCGGCCGCTGGCCTGATGGCGAACTCCCCTCTTCTGCTCAAATTGATTGGTAGGTAATCAAAATGGAAGGCTTGATAGTTTCCAACGTTCTGCTCTGGGTGCTGCTGGTGGCCGTGGCGTTTGTCGTCATGGGCCTGGTTCGTCAGATTGGTGTGCTGCACGGCCGTCTGGCTCCGGCTGGTGCGCTGATGGTCGACAAAGGCGTGGCCGTCAACGAAGCCGCACCGCAAATCACCGCCGCCGACCGTAACGGTCGCCCGGTGAACTTCGGCTATGCCGGTGAAAAATCGCAACTGTTGTTCTTCCTCTCGCCGACCTGCCCGATCTGCAAGTCCTTGCTGCCGGCGATCAAATCCATCGCCAAGGAACAGGCCGGATCTCTGGATGTAGTGTTCGTCAGCGACGGCGACATGGACGCCCAGCAAGCGCTGATCCGCGAGCACAAACTGGAAGATGCGACCTACGTGGTCGGCCCGGAAGTGGGCATGACCTACCAGATCGGCAAACTGCCGTACGCGGCGTTGATCGACAAGTCCGGCACCCTGCGCGCCAAAGGCCTGGTCAATTCCCGCGAGCATCTGGACAGCCTGTTCGAAGTCGAGCACTTGAAGCACGCCACGCTGCAGCAGTACCTCAATGCTCAGCCTCACGATCATGACCACAGCCACGGCCATAGCCACTGATAAGGCAGGGAGACGTTTATGAAACTGCTGGATCTGTTGTTCGAGCGCTCGACGCGCCGTGTTGCCGACACTACTTCGCGCCGCAAACTGCTGTCGCGCATGGGCTCGCTGATGGTGGCCGGTGCCGCCCTGCCCCTGCTGCTGCCACTGGATCGCACCAGCAAGGCACTGGCCGCGACTGACCCGAAGGCCGGCGACCCCGGTGATCCGAACAGCTGCGACTACTGGCGCTACTGCTCCATCGACGGCTTTCTGTGCAGCTGCTGCGGTGGTTCGGTGACGTCCTGCCCACCGGGCACCGAAGCCTCGCAAGTGACCTGGATCGGCACCTGCCGCAACCCGGCCGACGGCAAGGACTACATCATTTCGTACAACGACTGCTGCGGTAAGCAAAGCTGCGCCCAGTGCGCCTGCACCCGCAACGACAGTGAAGAACCGGCCTACCGCCCGTTCAACAACAACGATGTGAACTGGTGCCTGGCCGCCAAATCGCACATCTACCACTGTACCGTTTCGATCATCCGCGGCGTCGCGGTCTGACACGCGCTTTACCGCCGGTTGCCTGGGCAATCGGCGGTTTTTTTTTTACAAGATCGCAGCCTGCGGCAGCTCCTACATTGACCGCGTACTCCTGTAGGAGCTGCCGCAGGCTGCGATCTTTTCAGGGCACAACAAACAAGAAGGGTTTGTCATGCGTAAGTTGCTCATCTTCGGCCTGGCCTGCCTCATGACCACCCCGCTCGTCCATGCCCGGGCCATCCCCGACCCGACGCAGCGCCATGCGCCGGGCAACGAAGAACTCCAAAAGCCCATCGCCGAGGCCAACTACAGCGTCGGTGTGAACTACCAATTGCAATGCGCCGGTTGCCATCTGGGTGACGGCACCGGCTCCGCTGCCAACGACACTCCACGGATGAAAGGTTTTGTCGGCAACTTCCTGAAAGTCCCCGGAGGCCGCGAATTCCTGGTGCGCGTGCCGGGCATGTCGCAGTCGGCGTTGAACAACGCGCAACTGGCGGACTTGCTCAACTGGCTGATGCGTGAAGACGGCATGGCCGGCAAGAGCATGCCGGCAGACTATCAGCCCTACAGCGCTGAAGAAGTCGCGACGTTGCGCGCCAAAACCATGCTCAACCTGCCCGGCACCCGCGGCGAACTGATCAAGGCCATGCGTGCACAAGGCATCGCGATTGATGATGGTATGAATTACTGAGACTCAGTCGCGACCAGCCTCAATTGACGATACGCATCCACCAGTTGATCAAGGCTGAACGCGAGATTTCGCCCACTGGGGTTGGGCAAGATCCACACGGCAGCATTGCCGAAAGTCCTGTCCTGAAGCCCCCACTCCACGTTGCGCTGACCGGATAGCGCCGAATACGCCGCCTTGCCGAGAAACGCCACATAGCGTGGCGCATGACGGGTGATCTTCTGTTCGAAAGCCGCTGCCGCTGCGGTGAACTCATGCAGCGACAACTGATCCGCCCGCGCCGTCGGTCTGTCGACCACCGCAGTCAAACCGCACTGATACTGAAGAATCGTCCGATCGTTTTCCGGGCGCACTTGCTCCGGGGTAAATCCGGCCAAATGCAGCGTGCGCCAGAAGCGATTGCCCCGACCGGCGAAATGGTGCCCCTGGGCGGCGGCGGTCATGCCGGGATTGATCCCGCAAAACACCACCGCCAGCCGTTCGGCCAGAATGTCTTCAAGCCCTTCACTCACCGCAGATCACACTCACTGCATTACGGGCAAGGTCGGTCAATTCGCTGCGGGACTTGCCCGCCCGCGCGCGGATCGAGATGCTGTGCAGCAACGATGACGCCAGTACCGCCAGGGACGCCGCGTCGACATCGCCTTTCAGTTCGCCGGATTCGATAGCCGTTCGCAGGCGCGCTTCCAGGTCGGCGTCGAGGCGGCTGAGCCGGTCCGAAAGCACCGCGCGAATTTCCGCGTCCTCAACTGCTTCGGTGGTCGCCGTGCCGATCGCGAAACAGCCGCGTGGTTGGCCTTCGCCAGAGAAGTAGATCGACAACTGCCCCTCATAAAAACGCAACAGCGCCTCACGCAACGTCAGGCCGGTGTCTGTCAGCGCCGCCTGCATTTCGGCGGAGGCCACTTCCCAGTACTGCTCCAGCGCCTTGATGTACAGGGAATGCTTGTCGCCGAACGCCGCATAGAGGCTCGGGCGGTTCATTCCCGCCGCCGTGGCGATGCTGTCCAGGGACGCGCCGGAATAGCCGGTGCTCCAGAAAACACCGAGCGCTTGTTGCAGCGCTGTCTGCGGGTCATACGCGCGGGGCCGGCCGCGGCCTTTACCCTCTGTCAGTTTATTTTGTGCCATGTCGTATAAAATCCTTGCAGGAAGGTGAATGCGGGGATATTTTTACACCATCGCACAAAAATAAGGAACCACAAATTCCTTGATCCATGTTTGTTCACGCGAAGCTCGAACCGGGTGTTGCAGCGACGAAACAGAGGCGGCGGAGCGATCCTCCCAACCGCCTGCGGGTTTGCTTTCAAACAGCATTTATTCACATCGGCGCCAGGCGATAGCTCCAGGCCCGAATTCCCCGGTTAAAGGTGCTTTCGATCATGACTACCCAAATCGATATCCCGGCTTCCCAGGCCTTCGCGGCCCAATCACCCATCAAGAAACCCTTGAAGGAAAAACTGCGGCCATGGCTGATGGTGGGCTTGCCCGCCCTCTTCGCCGCCGTTGGCTACGCCCATTACGTTGCCGGCGTACCTTTCGTCACCACCGATAACGCCTACGCCCGAGTGGCCAAAGCTTCGATCAACGCGCGGATTTCCGGTCAGGTTGTAGAAATCGCCGTTGAAGACAATCAGAAGGTCACCAAGGGCCAGGTGCTGTTTCGCATCGATCCCAAGCCATTGCAGATCGCAATCAATCGTGCCGAAGCGCAACTGAGCGTCGCGCGGTTGCGCATTGACGGCCTCAAGGCCAGCTATCGCCAGCAACAGGCGGAACTGCAATCGGCGAAAGAGTCGGCGGGTTTCGACCAGAAGGAATTTGCCCGCAAGAAAGCGCTGGTGGCGACCGAATTCGTTTCCCGCTCCCTTTTTGAACGCTCGGAAACCGACCTCAAGGTGTCACGGCAGCGCATTGCGTCCATCGAGCAACAGATCGCCAGCACCGTCGTGGCTTTGAACGGCAACCCAAACATCGAAGCCGACAGTCATCCGAGCGTTCGTGAAGCCAAGGCTCATCTGGACGAAGCGCAGTTGTATCTTTCGTACGCCACGGTTTATGCGCCGGCCGATGGCATCGTCGCCAAGGTGGATGACTTGCAGGTGGGCAACTACCTCAACAACGGCGCGCCTGCGTTTGCTCTGATTTCCGACCACGAAATCTGGATCGAGGCCAACTTCCGCGAAACCCAGGTCACGCACATGCGCCCCGGGCAGGAAGCGACCATCCGCATCGACACCTACCCGGATCGCGTGTTCAAGGCCCACGTCACCAGCATGAGCCCCGGCGCCGGGTCGGACTTCGCCCTGCTGCCACCGGAAAACGCCACCGGCAACTGGGTCAAGGTGGTTCAGCGGGTACCGGTTCGCCTCGAACTGGATGACGCCGACCCTGCCCTGCCGCTGTTTTCGGGCACCAGCGCCACGGTCAAGGTCGACACCGGTTACAGCACGCCATGGTGGCATCCGCTCAAATCGTTGCTGACGGCAGGTAACTTCTAATGAACGCCCATGCAGATACAACCCCGAATGCAAGCAGTGCGCGCTCGCTCAGGTTGGCCGTTCTGCTCGCGACTTACATGCAGTCGGCGAACCTGCCGTTGCCCAATGCGGTATTGCGGCTGATTCAAGGCAGCCTTTCGATGACCGACGACCAGGCAGGCTGGATTTTCACCGCGTACCTGGCGGCAAGTGCCATCACCATGCCGATTGCCCAGTGGCTTGCCGGGCGCTTTGGCTTGAAGCTTGTGTATCAAGCCGCGCTGGCGTTCTTCGTGCTCGGCTTGCTGCTGGCCACTGTTTCCAGCACGCCGCTGGAATTCATCGGCGCACGCATCATTCAAGGCTTGGCCAGTGGCGTGCTGGCGCCCCTGTCGATGGCGATTGCCATGGAGACATTGGCGCCCGAGAAACGCATGAAGTTCGGCGCGACCTGGACCGCCATCGTGCTCGTGGGCATCGTCAGCGGCCCGAGCATCGGTGGCTGGATCGCCGAACATTTCGATTGGCGTCCGATCTTCTACGTCAGCCTGCCGTTGTCGGCGTACATCTTCCTGGTCGTAGCGCTGTTGCTCACCGAGAAGAAAGCCGCGAAGGCGCCAGCGTTCGACTTCTTTGGTTTTGGCACCTTCACGCTGGCGTTGATCAGCCTGCAAATGCTGCTCGACCGTGGTGAACGCATGGACTGGTTCGACTCGCCGGAAATCTGGATCGAGGCGCTGGCCAGTGGACTGGGTTTGTACCTGTTCCTGGTGCATGTGTTGACCAAACAGGCGCATTTCCTCAACAAGAGCCTGTTCCGCGATCGCAATTTCGTGCTGTCGACGATCATCTTTTTCGCCGTCGGTTTCGTGCTGCTGTCGACCATGGCCCTGACGTCGCCGATGCTCGATGAAATCCTCGGCTACCCGCCTGACACCACCGGTGCCCTGACCATCCCGCGCGGTATCGGGCTGGTGGGCGCGTTCCTGCTGATGGGGCGCGTGCCTGAGCGTTTCGACCGTCGTTGGTTCGTGGCGGCAGGCGCCGGCGCGGTGATTTATGCCAACTGGTTAATGCTCGGCTATTCGCCGTTGATGGACTGGTCGCCGGTTGCGGTGACCGGCGCGATCCAGGGAATCGGCATCGGCATGTTGATGCCGTCGCTGACCAAGGTTGCGTTCAGCACACTCGACCCTGCGCTGCGTCCGGAAGGCACCGGTTTGTTCAATCTTTCCCGTGTTTACGGAAGCACCATTGGCGTGGCAATCGTGCAGATTTTCTTCTTCAACAATACGCAGGCGATGCATCTGGCGCTTGGCAACAACGTGACGCCCTATAGCGCCGCCGCGCATTTCGGCACCGCATCGCTGCCGCTGCCGACACTTGAAGGGCTCGACCACCTGATCACCCACCAGGCTGCGTTCATCGCCGTTGTCGACCAGTTCAAGATCCTGATGGTGGCGATGCTGGTGGTCAGCCCGCTGATTCTCTTTCTTCGCAAACCTGCTGCGGCCAACTAGTTTTCGTGGAGTGTGCCCAATGAAATCCAGTCATCTGTTCCAACCGAAACTCACGGCATTGTCGGCGCTGGTTTTTCTCTCGGCCTGCACCGTCGGCCCTGACTTCAAAACACCTGAGGCGAGCCCGTCGCAGCATTACGATCAACAGGCCGAACAACATCTCGGCGGCCAGCAGCGCATCGCGCTTGGCCAGAAAGTCAGTGGGCAATGGTGGTCCGCCTTCCGCTCGCCCAAGCTTGATCAGGTGGTAAGCCGGGCCATCGACGGCAACCTTGAACTGGTCGCTGCCGATGCAACCATTCGCCAGGCGTCGCAATCCGTAGCGGCGGCGCAAGGCGCGTTGTACCCGCAGGTCGACTTCGGCGCAACGGCGGGTCGTCAACGGGTGCACAACGCCAAGGAACCTTCGATCTCCAACTTCTATGCGATCGGGCCACGGGTCGGCTTCGACCTGGATGTGTTCGGTGGCAATAAACGACTGGTCGAACAACAACAAGCGTTCACCGATCTGCAAAAGCATCGCTATGAAGCGGCGTACCTGACCCTGACCGGCGAGGTTGCCAGCCAGTCGTTGTTGATCGCCTCGGCGAATGCGCAAATCCTGGCCGTGGAGAAACTGCTGGCCAACGACACCAAGAACCTCGAATTGGTACGCGCGGCGCTGATCAACGGCACGACCACGCAGATTGATGTGTCGCTGGCCGAGACGCGGCTTGCCCAGGACCGCACGCTGCTGCCGCCATTGGCCCAGCAACGTGATGCGGCCCGTCATGCGCTGTCGATCCTGACCGGCAAAGGCCCGGCGGACTGGATCGCGCCGGACTTCCAGCTCGACGAATTCGCCTTGCCGTCGAACGTGCCGGTCAGCCTGCCCTCGGAAATGGCCCACGACCGGCCAGACGTGCGCCAGGCCGAAGCCGAGCTGCACATCGCCAGCGCCGCCGTTGGCGTGGCGACCGCCAATCTCTATCCGCGAGTGACGCTGTCGGCGTCGCTGGCCCAGGCCGCTTCAGGCAATGGCGGTGCCGCGCTCTGGGGTTTTGCTGCGGGCCTGACGGCACCGATCTTCAACGGCGGAACCCTCAAGGCTGAGCAGCAGGCAGCCGTCGAAGGCTACAACGCGACGCTCGCCGGCTATCAGCAGACCGTCATCAGCTCGTTCGGCCAGGTCGCGGACACGCTGCAAGCGATCAACCACGACGCGGAAGAATTCCGTGCCCAGGAAGACGCCCTGCAAGCGGCCGAAACCAGCCTGCGGTTGAACCAGCAAGCCTATGCCCAAGGCGAGAACAGCATCCTCCAGGTGCTGGAAGCCGAGCGAGCCTATCAGCAGTCGTTGCTGGGCCATATCCGCGTGAAGACCGCGCAGTACCTCGACACCGTGCAGCTGTTTGTCGCCCTCGGCGGCAATTCCATTGGCGTCTTCGAGCAACGGGTTGCCAGCCGCGAAGCCCCACATCGTTCGTATCAGTAGAGGCTGCGGCCTCGATATTTGGAGTAATGACATGTCCTACGAAGCCTTTCACGATGAACTTCGCGATACAAAATTTGCGCTGAATCACGGTACGGGGAAAATGCCCGCCGTCGGCTTCGGCACTCTGTTCAAGGACCTGAGCGTCACCACCGAGGCGATCACCCACGCACTGGAAACCGGGTTCCGCCATTTCGATTGCGCCGAGCGGTATCGCAACGAAGAAAGTGTTGGCGTTGCCTTCAAAGCATTCATGGACGCGGGTAAGGCGCGGCGCGAAGACTTGTTCATCACCACCAAACTGTGGAACACCAACCACCGTCCCGAGCGCGTGTTGCCGGCGTTCGAAGCCAGTTGCCGTCGGCTCCAGGTGGACTACATCGATTGCTACCTGATCCACACGCCTTTCGCCTTCAAGGCGGGCGACGATCAAGACCCGCGGGACGCTTTCGGGCATATCCTCTACGACGGTGACGTGAAGCTGATCGACACCTGGCGCGCGCTTGAGCAACTGGTGGATGAGGGTCGTTGCGGCGCAATCGGCTTGTCCGATATCACCCTGGAAGCGCTGAAAGAGATCGTGGCCGAGGCGCGGATCAAACCCGCCGTGGTGCAAGTCGAATCCCACCCGTACTTGCCGGAATGGGAACTGCTGGAGTTCTGCAAGGAGCATGGCATCGTGGTCCTCGCCTTCGCCCCGCTCGGCCATGGCATGGAGCCGAACGTGCTGGAAGACGAAGTGATTACCGGGATCGCCCGGCATTTGCAGCGCACTCCGGCCCAAGTATTACTGGCCTGGGCTGTGCAACGGGGTGTAGCGTTCCTGACTACTTCGGCAACACCAAGCCGTATCCGCGAAAACTTCGATATCGCTACCTTGCCGCACCGGGCCATGCTGGAAATTCGCGAAGAGATCACAACGCGGATACGCTTCAATTCGGTGGTCGAGACGGGTGTGCCGGGATTCATCCCGCGCAAACAGTAATGCACGACAAGGGACGGCACCGACCGTCCCTTTTTTTGGCGATACTTTGAGGTGAAACCGATGGATGTTTTCCAGACCATGCGCTGCTTCATGGCTGTCGCCCAAAGCGGCAGCTTTACCGCAGCGGCCCAGTTGCTGGACACCACCACGACCAACGTTTCCAAAGCGGTTTCCAGTCTGGAAGCCCGTCTGCAAACCCGCCTGATCAACCGTACGACCCGCCGCCTGGCGTTGACCGAGGCCGGCACACGTTATCTGCAACGCTGCGAGAGAATTCTGGAGGAACTGCGTGAAGCCGAGGAGGAAGCAGGCACCGCACAGATCACCCCTGTGGGCCGCTTGAAGATTCATGCGATGTCGGCCATCGGCAACCATTACGTGATCGACGCCATCGCCCAATACCGCGAGACACATCCCTCGGTCCTGTTTGACCTGACCTTGACCAATCGGCTGCCGGATTTGCTTGAGGAAGGCTATGACATGTCGATCGTGCTGGCTCGGGACTTGCCCGACTCGGGGTTTGTCGCGCAGCGGCTAGGCATCACCTACAGTATCCTCTGCGCCTCGCCGGCGTACCTGAAGAAACACGGAATGCCCGACACACCGGGTTCGCTGGCTGCGCATGATTGTTTGAGGATCGTCAACACGGTCATGCCGGTTGAACACTGGGTGTTCGAAGGGCCCGAAGGCGTGGAGACTGTCAGCACCCCGGTGTCACCGTTTCACGTCAACACCGCCGATGCGATGACCGTCGCCATCACCCGTGGCATGGGGATCGGCATTCAGCCCATTGCGTCTGCCGTGGCCGGGCTCAAGGCCGGCACCCTGGTGCGGGTGCTGCCGGAGTACCATTTTGAAGAGTTGAACCTGTTTGCGATCTACCCTTCACGAAAATTCGTCGATGCAAAAATAAAAACCTGGGTGGAGTTCCTGAAGGACTACCTGCCCGGGTTGCTGGCGACCGATGACAAAATTGCGCGTTCGTCAAAACACGCCAAAAACAACTGAATGTACCCGCCCTGCCCGGATGGAGTGTCGACCCTCCACCGTCACCACGGCACTCAACCGTTCGAGCATCCGGTGCCCATGACTTGATACTGCAAGACATGCCGTTGACCTTGGGAGTCTTCATAGGTCATTTGCGCCGATACCGGACCGCACTCTGGTGGAACATCGGTCACGGAGATGACCTTTTTCACGTCCAGTTTCGAACCGTAGGTGTAAGTCTCAACCGGTGTCTGGTCTCTCGACACTTTGGCGTGGCTTTCTTCGGCAAAGGCCTGCGCACCGATACAACTGAGTGCCAGGAAAATCGCGATTTTTGAGATGTTCATGAGGTTCACCGTCTCGTTCAAGTGGGTTTGCTTGTACGTTGTGAACCCATGGCGTGGGCTCATTCCGTAGAGACGATGCTAGGTGTTTACCCCGGCGCCAAACAGCGCAGCGCCGGACAAACACTGTTAACGAAATGAGGGGGAATGCGTTCATCGGAGGTCAGGTCGGCTATCAGGCCGCCTCGCCTTGGTTTTTGATTTTGATCTGCCCCGTCGGAAGGCCGAGTGGAGGTTCTGCGCAGTGGGCAACCCGGCAAGGATGCCGGGTTAGCCGCCCCCGGCCATGGATGGCCGATGGCGGCGGGCCCACGGAGCAGGACCGGAGCGAGGGAACCCTGAGCCTAAGCGAAGGGCCGTACGTCAGGGGCCAAGCCCTTTGGTTACTTTGGGGCCCCAAAGTGACCCGCCGTAAGGGCGGAACCTTCAGCCGCCGTTACCGCAGAAACGGATATGTACACCAGATCATTAAGCCTGCGCAGCAGCCAACGAACCCATTCGCCCCACCGACTCACGACGCTCAATGTCCGGCAAACCATCCACCGCTGGCGTCCACGCCGGCACGCTCGGCATTTCCTTGCGCAAGCTGTGAATCAAGGTGTACGACATCACCAGCAGCAACATCGCAATCGGCAAACCGGCAGCAATACTCGCCATCTGAATCGCCTTCAGCCCACCCGCCAACAGCAGACCTGCGGCAATCGCACCTTCCAGAAGACACCACAGCAACCGGATCCAGTTCGGCGGATTGGTGCTGCCCAGCGCACACAAGGTGCACAACACCTGGGTTCCGGCATCCGCCGTGGTGACAAAATGCACACCCAGCAACACGCACACCAATATCGACAGCGCGGCGCCAATCGAAGGTCCATCCAGCGACTGAAGCAGCGTGAACATGGCCGCCGTGGTTTCTTTCTTGGTGGCGAGCAGCACCGTGCCGCCTTCGAACTTCGGCTGTTCCTGAGTCACGATCTGGCTGGCGACAGACGCTTGGTAAGCCTGACGATCCTGCTGCTCGTTTTTCAACGCCGCACCACCGAACACCGACATCCACAGAATGGTCACCATGGTCGGCACCACCAACGCGCCGATTACCAGTTCACGGATGGTCCGGCCTTTGGAGATCCGCGCAATGAACAGACCGACGAAGGGACCCCAGGTCATCCACCAAGGCCAATAGAACGCTGTCCACCAGTTTTGCCATTCGCTGTCTTTTTGCGTGTCCATCCAGAAGCTCAGGCCGACGATGTTTTGTACATAGTCGCCAGTGGACTCAAACATCAGGTTCAGAATGTAGCGGGTCGGTCCAATCGCAAGTACCGCCAGCATCAAAATGAATGACAAATACATATTAAGCGTGGAGATACGCTTCATGCCCTTGGACAACCCGGCAAGTAGCGAAATGCAGGCAACAATACTCACAAACAGAATGATGGATAACTGCAACCCAACACTCACCGGGATACCAAATACCTGATGCAACCCGGTATTGATTTGAACGACACCCAACCCCAAAGATTGCGAAACACCGAACGCCGTGATAACCACGCCCATAATGTCGACAACATGACCGATCCAGCCGTAGATGCGGTCGCCAATCAGCGGGTACAGCAACGAACGAAGGGCCAGCGGCAAACCTGTACGGTAGGCAAAATACGCCAGGCTCAGACCAATCATGGAGAAAATCGCCCACGGGTGCAGGCCCCAGTGGAACAGCGTGATGCGCATCGCCAGGGTTGCAGACTCGTCCGTCAGGCCCTTGGAGAACGGGTTGTCGGCGTAGTGCAGCATGGGCTCTGCCACCGACCAGAAAATCAGGCCAATGCCCATCCCGGCGCTGAACAGCATGGCAATCCACGAGGCGAAGCTGAACTCGGGCCGGTCATGTTCGGTGCCCAGCTTGAGATTGCCGAAACGGCTGACGGAGATATAAAGCAGCAGGCCGAGTACGCCACTGATCAGGGCGAGGTAATACCACTTGAAGTTATGCAGGATAAACACCGAAGCCATTTTAAAAGCCTTGGCTGCCTGCTCATCTTTAAATGCACAAAATAGAACAAATGAGATCACCGCTAATATCGAAGCGACAGTCACATTCGGGTTCAAGCCTTTTAACATGCCTGATTGCGCACGCATTGTTTTCCCCTTTTGTTTTTGTTTAAGGGTTTTAGAGAGTATTCCGCAAGATGCTTATCGCCTGATATCAACTGATGTCAGCGCGCTGTTTATCTGCAGTTTAATTCCGGTCTATCTCGGTTTTGGCAGCATCGCCAAGATGATTGAAACCTGACCATCGTTCAAACCATTTTTAGTCACCGACTCATGAGAAAAACGCATCAATAAATCCGCTCCGCCCTCCTTCGCTCAACGTCCGTCCACGCACTCACTGACAGGCTCGACGACCGACGCCAGACTGGAGCTGGCGATCCCGTTGGGTGTCGATGGGTGTTGCAGTGGCGCATCCTTTTGCAGGTGCTTGCCGGTGACTTTCGCCTGGCCCACGCACAGCGCAAGCAACGCTGCACTGCCCGCATAGAAAAAGTAGAAGCTCGAAGTGCCGAAGTGCTCCATCAACACACCCGCGATCAGCGGACCGAAACAGGCGCCGACACCGAAGGTGATCAACAGCATGCCCGACAGCGAAACCCGCAACTGTGGCTCCATGTTGTCGTTGGCCAACGCCACGCCCAGCGGATACAGGCAGAACTGCAAAAAGCCGATGCCCGCGCCGAACCACAGCAAGGTCATGAACGAAGGCGCTTGATCGAAGCCCAGCGGCAGGCTGATGAGCACCAGCAACACCGCCACTGCGCGAATCAGGCTCGCACGGGGCAATCGGTCCGAAAGCCAGCCCAGCGGCAACTGCGCCAACAGCCCGGCACCGATGGTCAACGCCATGAACTGACCAACCTGCGCCGTTCCCAAGCCCTGCTTGCTCGCATAGATCGACGCCAATCCGTAGAAGCTGCCGTTGATCATGCCGGACACCAGAATCGTCACCAACGACTGAGGAATGCGCCGCAGGAACAACCGCAGATCAATCGAGGCCGAAGGCACCGCCGTCGGATGTGCGCTGCGGGTGAGTGCCACCGGCACCGAACACAGCGCAAACACCATCGCCACACCCAGCAGTGCACGGATGCCCAGCCCCTCGTCGAGACTCAAGGCCAGTTGACCGAGCATCATGCCCACGTAACTGGCGACCATGTACAACGCCAGCACACTGCCGCGCTGTTCGGTGCGAGCCTGATCGTTGAGCCAGCTTTCCAGCACCATCAACTGGCACATCATGGCCAGCCCGACCAAGCCCACGCAGCACCAGCCAGAACGGCAATGAGGTGCTGAACTCATGCGCCAACACCGCCGCCGCAATCGTTCCGGCGCAAGCCGCATAGGTCCGAATGTGCCCGACCTGCGCGATCAGGCTGCGCCCGACCCAGCCACCCAGCACCATTCCCAACGCATTGGCGGCCATCAACGCACCGCCTGCCGTTTCGGTCGACCCCATCGCATTGAGACGCAGCGCCAGATAGGTCATCAGCAAGGTCGATCCCAACTGCATCAACAAGCTGGCCAGATAGAGGGCGCCGAAGGTTTTTGTGAGTTTTATCACCGTTCCGATCCCCCGATAATTGCGCGTCAAGCCAAGCCGTGAAGTTGCTTCCAGTTGCCGGGGTGAACCACATACCCGAACAACGCATGCCCGCCATACACCAGCTCGGTGCCTTCGGGAATCCACAGCAACTGGCCAGGCGTGACCTGGAAAAGCTCGTCGCCGACCTGCAGTTCGAAGCAACCCTCGATCACGAAAATCACTTCGTCGTAGAGCACCGTCCAGGCGACTTGTGCACCTTCCCAGCGCGCGAAACCCACACCGATGTTCGGCGAGATTTCGTTGCTGATGGCTCGCGCCACATACGCGGCGCCGGGCGGGCCGCCACGGAAGGTAAAGTCGAGGTCCTGATGGTCGATACGCAACACGCGGCTTTTGCCTTTGTCCGCAGGGCTCATAGCTCGCTCCGGCTGTTCCAGGCCGCCAGATGAATGCGCGAACGAACACCGAGGCCGAGGAAGGGTTCCGGCGGATTGAGCGACGGCATGCCGGTCACGGCGCGAATATCGTTCAGCTGCGCCGAATCGGCACCGACGGTGAGATCGGCAAGCATCGTCCCGGAAATGGTGCCCCAGGCTGCACCGACGCCGTTGTCGCACGCCGAGGCATGCACGCCCGGTTCCAGCTCGCCAAAGAAATTGGTGAAGTTGCGCGAGATCGCATAGACGCCACCCCACGTATGGCTGAAAGGCACGTCGGCCAGTTGCGGGAAGCGCGCCAGGAATGCCTTGCGGTGTGAATCACGCACTTTCGAACGCATGCCGTCGCTGGTGCTGCGCCCGTATTTGGGTACGTGCTTGTAGGTGTTGCGGATGATCAACCGACGATCCTGAGTCATGCGCACGGTGGTGCCGGCGTGGTCCGCCGGGGTCAGCCCCCAATCCAGTTGGCCGCCATAGGTGGCCAGTTCGGCATCGGTCAACGGGCGGGTCCAACTGGCGAAGGTCATCACCGGCAACAGGCGATTGCGCAGATAACCGAATTCCTGGGTGAAGATGCTGGTGCCCAACAGCAATTGCGGCGTGCGGATCAGCCCTGCCGTGCCGTGCAAAATCCAGCCGCCACGTCCGTCGCGCTCCAGACGCTGGATGGGGGATTCTTCCAGCAATTCGACGTTGCTCGGCAATGTGCGAGCCAGGCCGGTGACCAGCGCTGCCGGTTGCATCAGGTAGCAGCCGGGGGTGTAGATGGCGCCGCTGTAATGGTCGGTGCCCAACACCTTGGCCAGCTCAGCGGAATCGGCCCGGCGGAATGGCTCGCCGAGGTCGCTCATGAGTCGCTCGAAATGATCGAGGTAAGCCTCGCCACGTGCACCGACGGCGCCTTGATACTTGCCGGCATGGGACCATTGGCAATCAATGCCATGGTTTTGCACCAGCCCTTGCAGCTGCGAAATCGCGGAACGGTTGAGCGACAGCAAACGCTGTTTGTGCGCAGGGTCCGGATGCTCCAGGGCAAATTTGTGCGGCAGGTCGATCACAAAACCGGAGTTGCGCCCCGAGGCGCCATGGGCGACCCGTTGCGCATCCACCAGCAGGATACGGGCCTGCGGATGATGCTCGGCCAGACGGCGGGCAGCGGCGAGGCCGGCGAAACCCGCGCCAATCACGGCGTAGTCGGCGCGTTGCTCACCGGACAAGCGTTGGCAGGACGGTTGCTCAGGCAGCGCTGCGTACCAGCCGCAGCTCGAGTCATCAAATGGCAGGTTGATGGTGTTTTTCATGATTCGAGCCTCAGGCAACCGCCTGCTGGGAATGCTGACAGGACTGCAGCAATGCGCTGCGTTGCGTTTGCGCTTGACGACCAAGCAGGACAAAACCATTGAGCTGGCCCGTGGTGTCGTAGAACCCGGCACTCAAGCCATCGTCGGTCGGCGTGCAGCGCCATTCACCTTCGCCGGCGCTAGCGGGTGCCAACAGACACAGCGGCACCGCTGGCGTCTTCACCGTCACCGGCATCAACGGGTAATCGACAGCCGTGGGTTGTCCGAGCAATGTCTTGCTCAACGCCTGAATGCCTTGATTGATCGGCGCCAGATACGGCAACAGTTGTCCATTGACCTCGATGCAGTCACCCAAGGCGTAGATGCCCGGTACAGAGGTTTGCAACTGAGCGTTCACCTGAATGCCCCGCCCAACCACTACGCCAGCGCTCTCTGCCAGGCTCAGGTCGGGACGCAGACCCACGGCAGACAACACCAGATCGGCCTCGATGGTCTGGCCATTGGCGAGTTTCAAGCGATAACCCTGAGCGGTGGAGTCGATGGCCTCCAGCGTATTTTGCAGATGCCACGTCACCCCCAATTCACTCAGAGCGTTTTGCAGCACCTGCCCCGCCTCGGCAGGCAACAGTCGCTCCATCGGCCAACGACCCAGACCGATGACATCGACGCTGAAACCGTTGTGGGCCAGGTCATTGGCAAATTCGCAACCAATCAGGCCATCCCCCAGGATCGCGACGCGCCGCACACCGGTCAGACGCTCACGGAACCCGTGATAATCCTGCAGGTTATTGACGCTGATCAGCGCTGAAGTGTCGCCCTGAATCGGCAAGCGAATCGGCTGTGCACCGCTGGCAAGCACCAACTGGCCATAGTCCATTTCGCCGAAACTGGTACGCAAGCGCCGCGCCGAACTGTCGATGCCCAGCACTTTGCAGTGCGGATACACGCGGATGTTCAAGCGCTGCTCGATCGCCAGCGGTGATTCGCCGGACAATGCCTCGGCGCTTTTGCCCTGGGACAGTCCGATCGACAGCGCGGGTTTCGAATACAGGTGACCGGACTCTTGCGTCAGCACACGGATCTCGACCTTCGGGTCTGCCTTGCGCAACGCCTGGGCCAGGCCGTAACCGGCATAACCACTGCCGATGATGACAATCGGCTGGCGCGGTGCCGTAGCAATGACAGGCGCAGCGACCGCTACCGGAGGCGTGCTGACGGCTGTCACCGCCTGCGTGTATTCACTGATATCGAGCATTTCGAAATCAGCCTTGCCGACGTGGCATTCCGGGCAGATCCAGTCTTCGGGAACATCTTCCCAGCGCGTGCCGGCGAGGATGCCATCCTCGGGCCAACCCAGCGCCTCGTCGTAAATCAGGCCGCAAACGATGCAAAGCCAAGTCTTGAACATGGTGTTCACTCCCCAGCAATCCGGATCGCTACGTTTTTGGTGCGCACGTAGCTGTACAAGGCTTCCTGACCCTTTTCCCGACCGAAGCCCGACAACCCGACACCGCCAAACGGCGTTTCGATGCCACCGGCGTACCATTCGTTGACGAACACCTGGCCGGATTTCAACTGACGTGTGCAACGCATGGCGCGGCTGATGTCCTGGGTGAACACCCCGGCGACGAGGCCAAATTCGGTGCCGTTGGCGATGGCAATGGCTTGTTCTTCGGTGTCGAATGGCATGATCGCCAGCACCGGGCCGAACACCTCTTCCTGGGCGATGCACATCTCTGGGGTGACGTCGCGGAACACCGTCGGACGCATGAAGTGCCCGGCACGATCAGCGAAGGCTTCACCGCCGGTAACCGCCACGGCGCCGTCTTCGATGGCTCGTCGGCACAAGGCTTCGATGCCCGTCAGTTGCCCGGCGCTGACGACCGGCGTGAGGTCGGCATTGTCCTGACCCAGTCCAACACTCAGCCCTTCGGCCATGGCCACGACGGCCTCGACCACTTCTTCATAAATCTCGCGCTGCACCAGCAGCCGCGACATCGCCGAACAGACCTGGCCGGCATTGAAGAAAATCCCCGACTGAACGCTGGCCAGCAGTTGCTCACGATCAGCATCGGCAAAAGCAATTGCCGCCGACTTGCCACCCAACTCCATCACACTCGGAATCGCATGCTGCGCGGCATCGCGCAAAATCGACTGACCCGTCGGTACGGAGCCGGTGAACACGATCTGATCGACAGCACGGTGGCTGACCAGATACGCACCGACTTCGCGACCACGGCCACAAATCAGGTTGACCGCGCCATCGGGCAAGCCAGCCTTGGCGATGGCGCGGATCAGAACGCACATGCCCAGCGGGGACAGCTCGGGGGATTTGATCAACACCGCGTTGCCGGCTGCCAGTGCCGGTGCCAGCGAACGGGCGCAGATCGACACCGGGAAATTCCACGGCACGATCTGGGCCGAAACGCCCATCGGGTCGTACAGGGTGAAGTCCATGTAACCGTTGCCCAGCGGAATCGAGGTGCCCTCGATCTTGTCCGCCATGCCGGCGTAATACTCGAAGTAGCGCGCCGCCTCGATGAACTCGTCCTTGGCATCGCTCAGGCGCTTGCCGTTTTCCTGGCATAGCACCCAGGCGCCTTCGTCCGCCACCGCACGGATTTCTTCGGCGATGCGCAGCAACCAGGTGACTCGCTGCGCCGGGCGCACGCGGGTCAACTCGCCGCTGTCGGCGCAGCGACGCGCCGCCAGCAATGCACGCTCGGCATCGGCCACGGTGGCCTGGGCGATGGTCGCCAGCGGTTCGGCGGTGCCGGGGTTGTTCACCGTCAGGCGCTGGACGCTGTCGCTCCATTGCCCGTCGATGTAGTTGAGCCAGTGAGAGGCTATCGGATACATGGGACCTCTCCTCAGGCAGACGGCGTGATGGCGAGCAACTGACGTGCAGCCCACTGGTGGAAGAAGTGCGTCGGGATGTCCATTTCCGGCGAGAACGCGCCGCCCTTGTAGCCTGGGGAATGACGACCCTTCTGCATGCCTTCCACGGAGCTGATGTCTTCGGCGAACACCACTTTCCAGGACTCCAGAATCGCATCGCGGCAAGCGCTGAATTCTTCGCTGCTCGCGGCTTCATCACCGACATAGAACAGGCGCAGGTGCTCGATGGTACGGCCCGGTGCAACCGGCTCCAGTTGCATGGCGAAGGCATGGTCAGCCTGGATGCCAAGCAGAACGTTCGGGAAAAACGCGACGTATTCGGCGTTGCGCAAGCGGTCCAGCGGCCAGCCCGGGAATTTCGGCAGGTGCGTACCGGCGACGTCCGACAGGTTGTAGGCGTAGCTGCCCTGACCGGCGAAGTGTTCGTCAAAAATGATGTTGTAGTGATCTTCCAGACGCGAGTACGAATTCAGGCTTGGGTGTACCCACGGCAAGTGGTAGGCCTCGCAGTAGTTCTCGACGGCCAGTTTCCAGTTGCAGTTGATGTCCAGCGTGGTCGCGTCATGGCCCGGACGACGGCGCATCAGGCTCATGCCGTCGTCACCGAGGAACTGGGTCCAGCGTTTGGTCAATGGCGCCAGCATGTCTTCGAGCGGCTGCGCATCGCCGGACAGGTTGATGAACACCATGTCCATCCAGATCGCGCTGCGGATGGCTTTCAAGCCATGCTTTTCACAGGCGAAGCGGTCGTCTTTGTGTTGATCGATGCCGCCAACGTGAGGCGTGCCACGCAAGCCACCGTTGAGGTCGTAGGTCCAGGAGTGGTACGGGCAGCGAATCACGCCCTGCACTTCGCCGGCCTCTTCCACCAGTTTCATGCCGCGGTGGCTGCAGACGTTATGGAACACTTGCACCAGGCCTTCGCGGTTGCGCATCAACAGCAACGGCAGGCCCATGAAATCGATTGGCTTGACCGAGCCGGCCTTGCCCAGATCGCTGGCGAAGCCGACGCAGGCCCAGGTTTTACCCATGACCTGATCGCGTTCGAGTTCGAAGTAACGTTGCTCGGTGTAGAACTCGTTGCTCAGGCCGGTGGCTTCATGGATCGGATTGAGGACGGTTTCAAGGTGATGCACTGGAATTTGTTGGAGGGTGGTCATTATTGTTTTCCCCTGCTGGGCACGGTTTGGATGATCGGCGGGCACATTGGCCCGGGTCCGCTGGCGGCAAGTTTGGGAAAACAGGGAGTGTCTCGACAAACGATATTTCGGGAGGGATTAATGACTTTTGATCATGAATATGACAGCACCGTGGTTCCCCTGTAGGAGCTGCCGCAGGCTGCGATCTTTTGATTTTGCTTTTTAACAAAACAAAAGATCGCAGCCTCGTTGCACTCGACAGCTCCTACAGGGGCGGTGTCGGAAGTTGATTCATCAACCAGCTGCGAAAGCGTTTGACGCTCTGGCGCATGCCGCCACGGAACAACGGCTCAAGCAAACAAAACTGCGCATCGGTTCTCAACACGGTATCGAGCGGACGGATCAGCGCGCCGCTCTGCAGGTGGTCATCGACAAGATTGGACCAGGCCAGCGCAATACCCTGCCCGCTGATGGCCGACTGGATCAGCATCGAGTAGCTGTTGATATTGATCCGGCGTTTTGGCTCGACATTCTTCAGGCCCTGGCTCTGGAACCACTCCGACCAGCCAATCCAGTCGCGTTGCGGGTCATCGAGAAACAGCCAGGTGCAGGCTGCCAGGTCCTCGGGCTTGTTCAAGGCTGGATACTTGGCAAGGTAAGCGGGGCTGCAAACCGGATAAACCTCTTCGGAAAACAACGGCGTGACCTGCATGTCGCGGGGCGGTGTCTTGCAGTAATACAACGCCAGGTCGCAATCGAGGCGGGAGAAATCCTTGACCTGATCATGGGCGATGATCCGCAGGTCGATCTCTTCGTTCTCCCGTTGAAACTCGGTCACTTTCGGCAACAGCCACAGCGAAGCCATCGCGGTACTGGTGGCGACCGTCACCTGCTCGGCGCCCTGCCAATGACGAATCTCGCCAGTGGCTTGCGCGACTTGCATCAACGACGCACGCACCGTTTCGTAGTACTGACTGGCCGCCGGGCTGAGATGAATCGTGCGGGTGGTGCGTTCGAACAGCACCTTGCCCAGATAATCTTCAAGCAGCCGAACCTGTCGACTGATTGCACCTTGCGTCACGTTCAACTCTTGCGCAGCCAGCGTGAAACTCAAATGACGTGCCGCCGCTTCAAACGCGACCAGACTGTTGAGTGGCGGTAATGGGTGGATTTTCATACAAGGCCGGTCACGTCGTTATTGTGGTTTTATCGCGGCATATTAGCCCCTGTTGCAGGAGGTGGACAGCGGGGTTCCGGACCGACACGGATTACCTGTAGGAGCAAGCCCGCTCCCACAATGGATTTCCAGAGGAACGCTGAGGTTCAGCCTCAATTTCCCGAGACCAGCTTGAGTCCAATCACGCCTGCCAGGATCACCACGATACAGAGTATCCGCGGCAGCGACGTTGAGTCGCCCAGCAAGGCCATGCCGACAATCGCCGTCCCCGCCGCGCCGATGCCGGTCCACACCGCGTAGGCCGTGCCCACCGGCAACGTGCGCAGCGACAGTGACAGCAGAATGACGCTCGACAGGCCGGTGACCACGGTCAAGACGCCGGGGACCAGTCGAGTGAAACCTTCGGAGCCCTTCATGTAGAAGGCGAAAGCGATTTCCAGAATGCCAGCGATACCCAGCAGTGCCCAGGCCATATGTCATTGCTCCTTTGAAAGGACTCGCCGGGCCTCGAAGCCCGGCGAGAGAGAGTGGGATCAGGCTTTTTCGGCGGCTGCCGGTTTCGAGCGGAATGCCACGCCAAGTCGGTTGAAAGCGTTCATCAAGCTGATGGCGTAAGTGAGATCCGCCAGTTCCTTTTCGCTGAACTCAGCGGCAGCGGCCTCATAGACGGCATCGGGAACGCCAGTTTCGGCTACGCGAGTGACACTTTCCGCCCAGGCCAGCGCAATGCGTTCACGCGGGGTGAAGACATTCCCGGCGTCGTGCCACACCGGCACCAGCACCAGTTTTTCTGTCGCGACACCGAGGTTGAGCAGGTCGCGAGAATGCATGTCGATGCAAAACGCACAGCCATTGATGAGCGAGACCCGCAGGTAAACCAGGTCGATCAACTCGGTGGGCAAACCGCTCTTGAGCAGATAGCCGTACACATTGCCGAAGGCCTTATAACCTTCAGGAGAAGCGCTGGAGTAGTTGATACGTTGAGTCATGATGAATCCTCGGGTTTGCTGTTTGGAGGACTGCATCGTGGGGCAGCTTGGCCTATGCTTGAAGAGCCATGTTTTGGTTAGTGTCATGGGCCATGTTTGTGCCGTCATGGCCCAGTCGAACAAGCGATTCATGGACCTTTGAAGCAGGTCATGAGACTTGTAGGATTATTGTTTAAGTCGGCGACGCTGTTGCCTTCAGAGCCAGAGCATGAGCAAAACCGTCAATAGCTTTTCACCCCTCGACCCCGGCTCCACGGAACCGATCTACAGGCAGATCTACTGGCGGTTTCGCGGTGCGATCACCGACGGTGTACTCGCGCCGGGCGAACGCATTCCCGCGGCCCGGGCGCTGGCAAAAGAGCTGGGGCTAGCGCGGGGAACCGTCGATACCGCGTACTCGTTGCTGACCGCCGAAGGTTACCTTCAGTCTCGCGGCCAGGCCGGCACGGTGGTAGCGGCAGGGCTCAATATCGGGACAATCCACAGCCGAGAAGAGCGCGCCTTGAGTCCAGCCTCCAGCGCCTCGCTCCGGCAAAAGTCGCCGGTCCTGCCCTTTCAGATGGCTTTGCCCGCGCTGGACGAATTTCCGCGCAAAATCTGGGCGCAGATCGGTGCTCGCTGCGTGCGTGCAACGGGGGTTGCGGAGATGGCCAACCCCTCGGCGCATGGCCTGGAATCCCTGCGCAGTGCGATTGCCAGCTACCTGCAAGTGGCGCGCGGCATCAGTTGCCAGCCTTCGCAGGTATTCGTCACTTCGGGCTACCGAAACACCCTGACGCTGATCGTGCACGCCTTGCTGCAACCGGGCGACCGCGTGCTCGTCGAGAACCCCGGTTACTCCCCTACCCGCCAGGTGCTGGAATATTTGCAGATCGGCGTGCAACCCGTTGCGGTGGACCAGGACGGCATGCAAGTCGCGCAAGCCGTGAACGACTCATCCGGCGCGCGCGCCGCCGTGGTCACGCCGGCCCATCAGAGCCCGTTGTGCATGTCGCTGTCGTTGCCGCGACGCTTGCAGCTGTTGGAGTGGGCGAGTCGGGAGCAAGCGTGGATCATCGAGGACGACTACGACGGCGAGTACCGCTACGTCAGCCGTCCACTGCCGGCGCTCAAGAGTCTGGATCGCGAGGGTCGTGTGCTTTACGCCGGCACCTTCAGCAAAGTGCTGTTTCCCGGCATCCGCATTGCGTATCTGGTGGTGCCGTCGGCGCAGGTCGAACGCTTCGAACAAGTCGCCCAGACCTTCCTCGGCGGTGTCCCGGAACTGACCCAGGCCATCGTTGCGACCTTTGTCAGCGAGGGCCATTTCGCCCGGCATATCCAACGCATGCGCAAACTCTACGGCGAACGCCGGGTAGCGGCAGTCAAAGGCCTGAGCAATGCCTTGGGTGAACACATCCACATCGATGCCCAACCCGGTGGCATGCACCTGATCCTGCGATTGACCCGGCCACAATCAGACCGTGCGCTGGTCGAGCGTCTGCTGCAAGCTGGGATCTACGCCGAAGCCTTGAGCGAGTGTTGCATCGGTCCCGTAACCCATTGCGGGCTGATGCTCGGCTTCGCCAACATCGACTCGCAAGCCAGTGCCGAACGGCTTGGGCAAAAAATCCTGACGCTGCTCTGACCCAGCACATGGCCCACACACGCAACCAATTCTTGGCTCTTTGTCACTGGTCCAAGCGACGACATCATGCAGATCCTGTCTCCACACATGTCGAAGGGCCCATGAAAATACTGCGCGTGATCTGCAGCCCGCGAGGGACATCCTCCGAGAGTTATCGACTCTCGCAATCCCTCATCAATCACCTGATCGACAGCCGCCCCGGCAGCGACTTCATCATTACCGAGCGCGGCGTCACGGGGCTTGCGCATATCGACGCCGACTACGCCGAAGCCGTGAGCAAACGGCGCGACCCGTCCAACCCGGCAATCGCCACAGGCGCGCTGCTGCAATCCGAACAATTGATTCGCGAACTGGAAAGCGCCGACTGCGTGGTGATCGCCACGCCCATGCATAACCTGATGGTGCCCTCGGCGCTGAAGGCCTGGCTCGACCATGTGATCCAGGCCGACCGGACCTTTCGTATCACTTCTGAAGGCAAGGTCGGCGCCCTGCGCGACCGGCCGGTGTTTATCGCTGTCGCTTCTGGCGGCACCTTTACCGGCGTCAATGCCCAGCAACCGGACTTTTTGCGGCCCTGGCTGAAAGCCGTGCTGGCGAGTATCGGCTTGCTCGATGTGAGGTTTTTTTCGGTGGAAGGCACCGGTCAAAAACCGGATGTTGTGAATACCATCCGGGCAAAAGCCGAGCGGGAAACTGCCTTGTATTTTTCCAGCCTTGCAGCAGTGCCTGCCTGAATCGAACCCCAGGAACAATTCCATGACTACCGCTTCTCCCCTGCGCAGCATTGCCGTGTTTTCCGGCTCCAACTACGGCTTCAACCCGGCCTATGTCGAAGGCGCCCGCGCCTTGGGCCGGGAAATCGCCAGGCGTGGTTTGCGTTTGGTGTATGGCGGCACAGACAAAGGCTTGATGGGCGTGATGGCCGACACCGTGCTCGCCGAGGGCGGTGAAGTGGTTGGCATCATCACTCGCCTGTTGTGCGACCTCGGGCACCTGCACCCAGGACTGACCCGACATGAAGTGACGCCCGACATGCGCACCCGCAAGACCCGCATGAGCGAGTGCGCGGACGCGTTCATTGCCCTGCCCGGTGGCCTGGGAACCTTTGAAGAATTGTTTGAAGTGGCGACGCTGACGCAGCTGGGCGAACACCAAAAAGGCGTCGCGTGCCTTAACATCGGCGGTTTTTTCGAGCCGGTGCGCAGCCTGCTCAATCATGCGGTGAGTGAAGGTTTCATGAAGACTGAACACAGCGAGATGCTGGTGTTCGATACCGATCCGGCAGCGCTGATCGATGCGCTAGAACGGTGGCAGGCACCGACCGTGACGAAATGGATCGCCCCTCCCCTGATTTGAACGCTTTCAGGTCCTGGCGATGTTGCTCCCAAAATCTGTCGCCAGGACCTTTTTTTACATCAGCATCAATGCGCGCCGGCGTTTACCCATTGCGGTGCGATGAGGCTGTTCTGGCGCTTGGCGCGCTGAGTCAATGCCAGCATCGTCAAGAAGCCCAACACGATCAGTACCGGGTACGCCATCAGCAGTTCGGAGAGAGAGTATTTCCAGGCCAGTGGTCGACCAACACCGAGCATGGCGGCATACATCCAGGACACCGCCGACAGCGAGCCACAAAACAGAGCCAACATGCGGGCACTGAAACCGAGTTCGAGCAAGGAGCCAGCCTTCTGCAAGGCCGGCAATACCAGGTGATGCAGCAAAACGCCGTTGTAGGTCAGCAGCACGACAATGATCACCTTGGCGTGAAGCTTCGGATTCATGAAGTATTCCGTGCCTTTGCCCAGGTAATCGATACCGATGATGGCGGTGCCTGTCACCCATAGACAGATCAATGCCAGGACCACAGACCGCTGCAGGCTTTCCATGTGCGCATGATCATGTGCAGTGAATGCCTTGCGTTTCAATAAATCCCTGACCATTGCAATATCACTGGTCAACACTAAACCAATCGCCACGCAACAGGCGACCAAATGCACGTAAACAACACCCAGCCGTAAAAACTCCATGAATTCTTTATGTTCGATCAGGCTCATAATTGTATTTATCGCCACGGGATTCTCTCCACCTTATTCGACAGTACAGATCGGCCAATCAACAGGGTATTTATTAAAACAGCCCCGAACGACCTTGCTCATACAAGAAAATCAAACCCAGGGTTTATTATTTGAAGCCCTATTGGTCCGATTAGGAAATTGATGACAGCTTAGTTACCACCTCTTGAATTTCAGGTAAAAAATCCCCATTTGCATTCACTGCAATTGAGGTTCGGGTTCCACTTCTTTTTGCGATTACAGCAGCAGGCCAAGGATGACATGCTGCAGGATCTGAGGCCTGCAGCCACGGAATGTTCATTTTTTAGCCAGACCACCGACAAGCGGTCGCTGGCTGGAGAGCCGCCAACCTCGACATTTGGCCATTAACTTCCTCGTCAAGGCCCGGTCCAACTGAGCTGCTGTAGTTACATGACCTCCGGTATTGTCAATTGGATCCACTAGTTGCTGCACAAGCAAAAAAACATGATCAATAGCGATCACATGTCATTTATGCCCTCACAACTAAAACAGTCAGACTATTCATCATGCTCGAGCTTGACCGGACAGAGCCCGAGAAGAGAAAAATTCGCGCGCACTCTTAGTTAATCATTAGATATCAAGTGAGAAAGTTTAAGCCAAAGAGCGTCTGACACTCTTGGTCGTTATCTTTGTAAGTATCAGGTCTTGGCGACGCTGCTTCCGGGAAATCGTTCGCCAAGACCTTTTCATTTCAGTTCAGACCAACTTCAAGGTGACGTTGATATTGTTGCGAGTGGCTTTGGAGTACGGGCAGTACTTGTGGCCGGTGTCGACCAGCTTCTGTGCGGTTTCGCGATCCAGTCCCGGCAGACTCACATTCAGCCGCGCCTGCAAAAGGTAGCCACCTTCATTGGTGCCCAGATCGACTTCGGTATCGACAGCCACATCCTTGGGCAGCGCCACCTTCATCTCCTTGGCCGCAACGCCCATCGCGCCGATGAAACAGGCAGACCAGCCGGCGGCGAACAATTGCTCCGGATTGGTGCCTCCGCCGCCAGCGCCAGGGGACGACAGTTTGACATCGAGAATGCCGTCATCGCTTTTGGATGCGCCGTCCCGGCCACCCGTGGTGTGGGTTTTGGCGGTGTACAGAACTTTGTCGAGCTGGGTCATGATGATCTCCTGATTGAATTGAGGTTTATGCCATTTCAGGTGAATCAGAAAGCGGCCTTCAGGCCGGATACCAGTCATTCAATATAGACGGCGCAGCTCAACAAGCTGCCTGATCCGACAAAGGCCATGTCTTGCGCTTCCATGGATCTGCGCCAGCCGACAGCGGTCGTGCAAAAGGTGACGCAGTTCGCCTTGTGCACTTTTGCGCATCACGATCCCGTTTGGCGAACTAAGCTCAATCCACGGCGGGCAAAGTACTCGCCGGTTCAAACAAAAAGGCCGATAAAAACAAGGACATTCAACCTTGAATATTTCAACCATGTGCTTCCTGGGGAGCTTGATGGTTTCGGCCGGGGCTTTTGCCAATGGAGTTATTCCTGTACTTGAACTGGACTTCACCCGGTCAGCCACGGAAACCCTGAAAAAAAGCGGGATCAACGACGCCTGTATTATCGTCGCCGCCAACCCTGCTGGTTTTACCTATTGCCGGGAAGGTTCGGCAACCCTCTGGAAGTATCAGGCACTGGACCTGGAGCAACAGGAGACGTACCTCAAGAGTTCCTCGCTGGCGTCGATGAATCAGGGTCGCATCAGCATCGCCGAAATCGACAGCCCAGCCTGCGCCGAAGAACTCCCCCCGCCCTTGATTGACCCGGTCATCCTGCGCGCGTCAGCCATCGGCCTGATCGTCCTGTTCATCTTATTGGGGCTGCGCTTCACCTACCGGGCAACCATGGACGGCTTCTTTACCCGTACCGTGTATTCAGGCACGCATTTGCAGCGCTCGACCGGTTCCCTGCACACCAGCCGTGCGACAACCAAAGCCTTGGGCGCTTTTACCCTCGCCGCTGCCGTGGCCTTCCTTTACTTTGGTTACACCACGCTTTGAACAGGCCGGCCGCCGCTGAACAGACTCTCGCAACAGCGGCCTCGCCGAAACAGGCGGCGGTCATGCTGGCAGCGGCGGTTGCGACGGTGATTGCGTCCGGCATTGCACCAACGGATCCCGTCGACTGGCTGCTGGAAAATGTGGTGCCCATTATCGTCATCCTCGGTTTGACGGCTGGCCTGCGACATCGGCGCCTGTCCTGGCAGGCTTATCTGGCGGTCCTGCTGCTGCTCGGTATCCACGAACTCGGCGCGCACTTCACTTATGCCAAGGTGCCTTATGAGCAATGGGCTCGCGCCCTCACCGATCACTCGCTGAACGACGCGCTGGGCTGGAAGCGCAACCAATATGATCGGCTGGTGCACTTCAGCTATGGCCTGCTCGTGGTGATCCCGTTGCGGGAAATGCTCTGTCGGCAGACACCCTTGCGCGGCGGCTGGTTGGCGTTCCTGGCGTTGAGTTTGGTGCTCGCGTCCTCGGCTCTGTACGAATTGGTCGAATGGATCGGCGGCGAATACCTGGGCGATGATCAGGCCGAGGCCTTTGTGGCCACCCAAAAGGATATCTGGGACGCGCAGAAAGACATGGCCCTGGCGTTTCTCGGCGCACTCATCTGCCTGGCATTGCGCGTGATTTTGAGGTTCGGCCGCTGACCGACCGATCAGCAGAACAACGGCAAAAATCTCGAACTCGCCCCATGTGGCGCTCTCCAATGTGAAGACACTGGAGGTACGCACCATGAACAACGACCGTGTTAAGCCTGCCGATAGCGAAAAACGCCGCAATGCCGAACGTGCGGATGAAACCCTGCCCGCGTCCTCGCCCTCGGACGATGAGCCTGAAGCCGATGAATTGACCCGCAAGATCGACGAAATCGAGCGCAAGGTCGCCGACGGCAATTGAATCCCTAGCCACGGCTTTCCTGCAGCAAATGATCCACCACTTGATACAGACACTGCTGCGGGTCCGCGCCTTTGGCCATCGCGCGGGAATGGCAAGCCAATTGACGGCAGGCACTGTTGCCGCCGAGCAACAGCGCCTCGGCCTGATCGAACACCCGGGCTTCGCCGATACGTTGCGCGGTAGGTGCCAGCAGTGCGCGGGCCTGATCAAGCCACTGCGCTGCGCTGATCACGCCATCGCGGGCATCGGTGACAAAACGCCCCTGAAGGCCATGACGCTTGGCCTGCCAGCGGTTTTCCGCCAGCAGCCAGCGTGTCGTGGCGTCGTAGCCTACACCGGGTTTGTCGCAAGCAATGGCGAAGGCCGTGATCACCCGGAACAGACTGGCCAGCAGCAGCGTGTCGGCGAGACGAGGACAGGCATCGGTCATGCGTAATTCGAGAGTCGGGTAGCGACTGGCCGGCCGCAGCCCCCACCAACCATTGCCGTCCTTTTCAATCACGCCGACGTCGCGCAACACCGTCAGGTAGCGCTGATATTCGTCTTCGTTTGCAAAGTATTCGGGGACGCCCATGCGTGGCCAGCCGTCGCAGACGACCTGGCGATAGCTCATGAATCCACTCTCGGCACCCTCCCAGAATGGCGAGGAACAACTGAGCAAAAGCAGCAGCGGCAGCCAGGGTGCCACTTCGTTCATCACGGCAATCCGGTCGATGCCGGGCGGGATTTCCACGTGCACGTGCAGGCCACACAGGACACTGCGTTGCGCCACCGTCTGGTATTCGGCAAACAGCTGTTCAAAGTGCGGCAAGGCTGTGGTGCGCTGATCACGCCAGCGCGCCAGTGGATGCGTGCCGGCGCAAAGCAGACCTGAATCGTGCAATGCCAACGTGTGGTTCAACCGCGAACGAACACCGCCAAGAAATTCGGCGGCTTCCTCTGTCGTGGCGAACACCGGCGAAGCGACTTCGATCTGGCCCTGGAACATTTCATACGCGAAACCCGGGCCGACAGCCTCGCGGCAATCGCGCAGCAGATCGGCGTCCGGTTGCGCGAGCAATTGCCGGGTGGTCAGGTCCGTCAGGAAGTATTCCTCTTCAATGCCGAATCTGGGTGCCATGTTCATGATGGGCACCCCGTCAGTGCCGCCGGGTTACGGTGAGCGCCACCACTGCAATCCGTTCGGCACGTTCATATCCGGGCTTGAGCAACTCTTCGCCGAACACGTCAGGGTCCAGCTCGCGGTAGGTCCAGCCGAAGGCATCGCCGGTCAGCATTGGCAGCACGGCGTCGAGAAAAGGGTCCTGCCCCGCCACCATCGCCACACCGGTGTAGAGCACCAGGCTGCCGCCGCTGTCCAGGCGCGGCAACGACTCGCGCACGATGCGCAGCGATAACGCTTCGCCTAACGCACCTCCACCGTGGCGGTAGGCTCGCTGTTGGCCATCGTTCATATAAGGAGGATTGGCGATGATCAGATCGAACTGGCCTTCGACGCTGCCGAGGATATCGCTGTGGTAAACCGATACATTGTTGGCACCGGCCAGCTCGGCATTCACCGCTGACAGCCGCAGTGCCTTCGGGTTGATATCCACCGCAAGTACCTGGGCGTCATGCCGAGCGCGAGCCACGACCAAAGCCCCGACCCCGGCACCGCAACCGATATCTACCACACGCCGTATCGGTTCGAAGCGCTGTTGCAGATGCGCTTCGATCAATTGCGCAAAGCGATAACTGTCAGGGCCGAAGAATACGGAGTCGCTTTGCGTCGTCGGGTACGCCGAGTGCGCGAACAGCAAGCCTTCAAGGCTCGACCAACGCACCGTGCTGCGCCACATCGCGCCGTCCCTTTCGACAATGCCTGCCCGCTCCAGCACCGCGAGTTCATCAACCGCAAACAGCGTGTGGTCGAACGGCATCGACCAACCGAACACATCGCGCCAATCCTTTGCCAGCGGTGTGGCAAAGCGCTGAAGGTATGTCTGGTGGGTCAGTGGGGTTGGCGTGACAAAACGATAGTGCTCGGCGCGCAGACGCTTGCCCAAATCCAGCAAGGCCCGATCGGCGATTTGTTGTACTGACATGGGGCGCTCCTTAAGTCAGTGCAAAGAGGTCAGTGCAAATGAATTCAGCGCAAACGGGCACGCAATTCGATAAAGCGGCGCGTGGCAAACAGTCCGGCCGGGCGATGGTGCCGTTGTGCCGACAGCCAGGGCTTCAGCGCTTCAAGCTGTTGGTGCGGTGCCTGATTGTCGAGGCTGTTCCGCAACGACTCGAGCTCCGGATCATCCGGCGTACTCGAATCGACGCCTGCGCTGTCGTGATCGCGATGCAGTGCCGGACGCTGCTTCGGCGCTTGCCAGTCACCGGCGATCCAGTCGTGGATCAGCTGTTTCTCGTAACCGCTGAACACACCAAACATCGCCGCCGTACTGCCCTCGATCAACTGCCAGAATCGACTTTCATCAGGCGAGCGATGTCGCTTGATCCAGCCCTTGCGTTCCATCGCCGCGAGAAAATCCGCGACATGCCCCGGCGACGACAACCACTGATTGACGGTTTTCCCTTCCAGCCGGCAGTAGTCGGAATGCATGTGCTGGCCGAAGACGCGCTTGCGTTCGAGCATCGCGATGACTTCCCGTTGCAGTTCGAAGCCTTGAATCACCGCTGTCGAGCCGAGCCCCAGGTCGTTGAGGCGATAGCCGGACGCAACACGGCGATAGAATTCCCCCCGGCCCTCATCCAGCGGCATCAACTCAAGCAGCGACTGAACCGCCTTGCGCCCATGACCGCTGCTGACGTTATCGATGGTCACGTGCAGGGTGAAGTAATAAGGATCGATGCCCAGCTCACGCAGTTCATAGGCGCTGATCAACAGGTGCAAGGGCAGTTGTTCGTAGCCAAGGTTGTAGCCGATCACTTCCGGCATGAAGTCAGTGCCGCAACGTCCCAGCGCCAGTTGAATAGCGCCCTGCAAAAAGTGCTCATCATCCAGACCTTGCTGATCGTCACAGTCATGTTCGGCCAGCAACGTGCGGTAGATCCGCACATGGTTCTGCCGGGGATCACCCTTGCCCAACTCTTCCAGATAGGTCGTCAGCAGGCCATCGAAGCGATGGTCGCGCCAGTGTTCAAGGACACCTTCAAGCCATGCGCCGTCGACCTCTTTGGTCGGCGCCACGCGTTGCAGGAAATACAGCGCGTGGGCCTTGTTCGTAAAATAGCGGCGCCCTGCTCCGTGCTGACGCTCGGCGAGATAACTTGCATAGTCGCGCGCCACATCGGCGCAATGTTTTTCAGCCCATGACGGTAATTGCTCAGGCGTGTCGGGCAGGTCGCAAGGGAGCTCGGCTGCACCGGCCAGTTGCTCGCGCAGGAAGGCTTCTGCACGTTGCGCGGCCTCGCTGCCGCTGCTGTACAGCTCGCCATACAGTTCGCGATAGCCGCCGTCATTACTGACACCGGCTACCAACGAAGCCGACCCGGAACACGTGTTGAATACCGTCATGGGCAGGCTCCTTTTATCGTCTGTCGTCGGACAGTGGTGTTTGCTCATCAGCCTCCGGAACATCCCTGCCCGATGGATCGTCCCAATCCTCCGGACGTTGGGAAGCATCCGGATCAGGGCGTGTCAGCGGATCGTATTTGCCCGGATCGTTGGGGTCGGTCAGCGGTCCATCGGGCTCCGGTTTGGAAGGCACAGAACCTTGTGTCTGGTCCTGACGTTGCAGCTTGTCCTGGTAAGTCGAATCGCTAGCCATACCCACCTCTACAACAAAAAGGTCCGGGTTTTCCGGGCCGTATTCATTTGAAGTAGCCAACCTGTGAGCGTGCCTTCGAGATGACGAGCGGTGTACGAGAGCCTTCGCGCCGTTCGTCCGCTGCGCTGCACTTTCCGTTTCGCCGGTTCTTCCAATGGGTACATCCACTCGACAAGGAAGACTCAAATGATCAACAACAAACTATTGGCGCTGACCCTCGCCGGCCTGTTGTCCACCGGTTCGTTAGGCGCACTGGCGGCAGAAAAAACCACCGAGGGCTCAGCCCTTCCTCCCGGCACCGCACAACCTCAGACTGATGAATCGAACGGCATTGGCACGGGTACGGATGCCGGCACTTCGACGAAAGGGATCGATGGCAAAACCGGCTCGATGTCGCAAGGCGCTGACTCCGGCACCACCGACAACGGCCCCGCTCCTGCTGGTGGTTCCAAAGGTGGTGGCGAAGGCAAAGGCGGAAGCGGCACTTGAAGTTGAGTAACCAGCTGAACAGCGAAATGAAGTAGCCAACCCAACACTTCCCGTGACAGTAGAGGCAAGAGAATGAACGCCATCGACATCCTGAAAGCCGACCATGAACGCGTGAAAGGCATCCTGACGCAATTGAATGAGTCCACTGAACGCGCGGTAAAAAAACGCACCGAATTGGTGGGCAAGCTCGAAATGGAAATCATGATTCACACCCGGCTCGAAGAAGAAATCCTCTATCCCGCCTACAAAAAAGCAGGCGGCAAGGAACAGGAAAAAATGTACTACGAGGCGAAGGAAGAACACCGCACAGTCGACTCGCTGGTACTGCCTGACTTGAAGACGACAGACCCGGCCAGTGTCGAGTTTTCCGGGCGCGCAAAAGTGGTCAAGGAGCTGCTTGAACATCACATTGAAGAGGAGGAAACCGAGATGTTTCCTCAGGCCAGGAAGTTGTTGGGCAAAGCAGAACTGGACGAACTGGGCAAGCAAATGGAGTCGATGAAAGCGTCTTTGAAAAAAGAGCTGAGTGGCGGGAACATGGCTGCCTGATGACGCAGGTCGATCAGGCTTTACGGCCCCTGAAAATGAAAACCCGCGATATCCTTCGCGGGTTTTTCGGTTCAGCCTACGGTTGGCGAGTCATGAACCACGCGGATCCATCAGAGGCGCATGCTGCGCCATCAGCTCGGTCACCCAATCGATGAATACCCGCACCTTGCGGCTGATATGCCGGTTAGGTGGGAACGCCACGAACAACGGCATTGGATCGAGGCTCCAGCCTTTAAACAGTGGCACCAATTCACCGCGCGCCAGATAAGGCCTGGACATGTAGTCGGGCAACCAGAGAACGCCCATGCCGGCCAGGCCGGCGGCGACGTAGGCGTTGCCATCGTCCACAGCCAGCACATAGCGTCCTTTGATCTCGACACTTTCGCCAGCGTTACGCATGGCATAAGGCACGGCTTTGCCGGTGCGCGCCCACAGGAAACCCACGATGCGATGCTCGGAGTCTTCCAGCTCCCGTGGATGCAATGGCGTGCCGAGACGTTGCAGATAGCTCGGCGCGGCAAACACGCCCAACTGCAGATCACCGACTCGCCGGGCCATCAGTGATTGATCGGTCAACTCGCCGCCGCGCACCACGCAATCGACGTTCTCATCGATCAGATCGACGATGCGATCGCTAACGCCCATGTCGATCTGGATGTCCGGGTATCGCGCATGAAACTCCGGCAACGCCGGCATCAGAACCATGCTCGCCAGCGGACTGGGCACATCAACCCGCAGTCGCCCCCTGGGCACGGTCGATGCACTCGACAGGCTGGTCTCGGCATCGTCCAGGTCAGCCAACAGTCGCACTACGCGCTCGTAGTAGACGGCGCCGTCGGCGGTGACGTTGACCTTGCGTGTGGTGCGGTTTAGCAGTTTCACCCGCAACCGCGCCTCCAGTTGCTGCACCAGTTGGGTGACGCTGGTCTTGCTCATGTGCAGCGTCTCGGCGGCCTTGGTGAAGCTGCCCGCCTCCACCACTCGGGCGAAGGCCTGCATCGCATCGAAACGGTCCATACCTGCCTCAATCGCTAGCGGATTATTTGGTTTTTACAAACAGTGATGGTTGCAGTTGCTCGTTTATCGGGCAAGCCCCGGCCCTCTAAAGTCGCTGCATCGTTAATTGCGGGCCGGTCAGGCCCCTTGATGGAGGTAGTTATGACCCAGCGTGATGTTGTTTTCCCACCCGGCCGCCAGGCGCTCTACGAGCGTAATCGCTATTCGCCGGCGATCCGTTCCAATGGCTTTTTGTTTGTGTCGGGGCAAGTGGGCAGTACCGAGGACGGCTCGCCCGAGCCGGAACTCGATGCTCAGGTTCGGCGGGCGTTCAGCAATCTGAACGGGATTCTGGACGCAGCCGGTTGCAGCTTCGACGATGTGGTGGACGTCACCGTGTTCATCGTCGATCCCGAAGCGAAATTCGAGAGAATCTGGAAGGTCGTGTCAGAGTTCTGGGGCCAGGCGCCGTTTCCGACGGTTACCGCCGTCGGCGTCACCTGGCTCTATGGGTTTGAGTTCGAGATCAAGGTGATCGCCAGGCTTCCGGAAAACTCCGGAAGCTGAGTCGATTTCCGCTCACTCCTTCGCCAGCGCGCCGGGCAACGCGGCGCCCTGCTGGAAGATCACGGTTTGCGCCGGCATTGGCGCCGGGAACCCTGCCTCGCCAAGGGCATCCTTGATGACGCGGTTGGTGTCGAAATACACCTGCCAGTAATTTTCGTTATGGCAGTAAGGACGCACCGCCAACACCGGGCCAACCAGGTTGAACTCGAGAATCTCAACGTCTACCGCAGGGGTTTCGAGCACGTTGGGAATGGCGGCGATTTTTTCCTTGAGCAATGCCGCCGCCGCTTTCCAGTCGGTCGCGCCAGACAGTTGCGCCTTGAGTTCGACGCGGCGGAACGGGTTGTGGGTGAAATTCTGGATGTTGTCGCTGAAGATCTTGTTGTTGCCGACCAGGGTCAGCACGTTGTCCGGGGTGTTGATTGCGGTGGCGAACAGGCCGATTTCGGTGACCGTACCCGTCACCCCGCCGGCACAGATGAAGTCACCGACCTTGAACGGGCGCAGCACGATAATGAACGCACCGGCCGCCAGATTGGCCAGCAGCCCCGACCAGGCCATGCCGATGGCCAGGCCGACCGCCGCGAGCAGCGCCGCGAAGGTGGTGGTCTGCATGCCGAGGTAACCGAGGATGGCGATCACCAGGATGATATTGAGCGTGACAGTTATGACCGAGCCGACGTAACGCAGCACGGTGGGGTCGACTTTCTGCTTGCCCAGAGACTTCTGCACGACACCGACGGCAAAGCCGATCAGCCAACGACCGATGATCCAGAAGGCAATGGCACCCAGAATCTTGACTGCAAAAGCGACACCGTAGGCCTGCACGACTGCAATAAGTGCGTTGAACTTCTCGGTGGTTACATTAACGATGGTCTCGTCCATGGCAGAAGCTCGCAAATGAGGATTGACCTCAAGACGCTAGCACAGCCTTCGCGGGCTGCCAGTCCGGTGCCCCCACCCGAATATGGGGGAACTACCTGTAGGAGCTGTCGAGTGAAACGAGGCTGCGATCTCTTGATCTTGCTTTTATACAAAGAGCAAGTTCAAAAGATCGCAGCCTGCGGCAGCTCCTACAGGTTTTGCGGTGTGCCCGAATACCGGACTTTGTGGCCTCAGTGCGGGCCGCGGGGAATGGTTTTTAGCAGGTCATCGGGGCTGATGTAGCCGACCACCGGCTGCACGCTGCCCGGTTGTGGCAGGCCAAGGATGTGGCCTTTCATCTTGCCGATGATGTGCATTTCACAAGGCTTGCAGTCGAACTTCAGCGTCAGCACTTCATCGCCGTGGATCAATTGCATGGGCGCAACCTTGGTACGCACGCCGGTAACGCCCTTGGCCTGTTTCGGGCACAGGTTGAAAGAGAAGCGCAGGCAATGCTTGGTGATCATCACCGGCACTTCGCCCGGTTCCTCGTGGGCCTCGTACGCCGCGTCGATCAGCTTGACCCCGTGACGGTGATAGAAATCGCGGGCCTTCTGGTTGTAGACGTTGGCCAGGAACGACAGGTGCGACTCTGGATACACCGGTGGCGGATTGGTCTCGGCCTTGCGGCCACCCCGTGGGTGAGCCAGCAGGCGGGCTGCAGTCAGCGCTTCAATCACTTCGCGGCGCAAGGCCTTGAGCTGCGAGTTGGGAATGAAGTACGCCTGCGGCGCATCCAGCCGGGTGTCGGTGGCGTGGTATTCGGTGGTGCCCAGTTGACCGAGCAGGTCGCGCAGTTGCTCCAGCGCCTGCTCCGGCTTGTTGGCCAGACCGAACGGTCCTTCCAGCGCGACACTGGCGTTGACGCCCTCCTCGCTGGTGGCGGTCAGCTCCAGGCGTTCCTCGCGCAAACGAACCACCCAGGAAAGACCTATACGACGCTCGGCGGAGGTCTTCTGCAAGGCCTGCTGCCAGTTGTGGTCGAGGTTGCGGTTCAGTGGATGGTTGGGCCGCAGTTTGTGCAGCCCTTCCGGCATCTCGTTGGGTTCGACGCGATAGCGATAACGCTTCTCGCCGTCTTCCTCGAACTCACCCTTGGGCTCGGCGATGTTGGTACGCCAGCCCACCACGTCGCGCTTGACCAGCACATTGAGGCCGTCGCCGTTCGACAACGGCTCTTGGGTGACCACCAGCAAGTCGCGCTTGCCGACTTTCTCCACCACGCCGACCGGCAGGCCGGTGAACGTCGGCGAATCGAACGCACCGATGTCGATCTTGCGTTCGCTGACGAAATAGTCGGTGCTGCCACGGTGGAAGGTCTTGTCCGGGTCGGGCACGAAGAAATGCGCGGTGCGGCCGCTGGACGCACGGGCCAGGTCCGGACGGTCTTCGAGCACCTCATCGAGGCGCTGGCGGTAGTAGGCCGTGATGTTCTTCACATAGCCCATGTCCTTGTAGCGGCCTTCGATCTTGAACGAGCGCACGCCGGCTTCCACCAGGGCGCGGATGTTGGCGCTCTGGTTGTTGTCCTTCATCGACAGCAGGTGTTTTTCGTAGGCGATCACGCCACCTTTTTCATCCTTGAGGGTGTACGGCAAACGGCAGGCCTGGGAACAGTCGCCACGGTTCGCACTGCGCCCGGTCTGCGCGTGGGAAATGTTGCACTGGCCGGAGAACGCCACGCACAGCGCGCCATGGATGAAGAATTCGATCGCCGCGTCGGTTTCGTCGGCGATGGCGCGAATTTCTTGCAGGTTCAGTTCGCGAGCCAACACCAGCTGCGAGAAACCGGCCTGATCGAGGAACTTCGCCCGCGCCAGGGTGCGGATGTCGGTCTGGGTGCTGGCGTGCAGCTCGATCGGTGGAATGTCCAGTTCCATCACGCCCAGGTCCTGGACGATCAGCGCATCGACACCGGCATCGTACAGTTCGTGGATCAGCTTGCGCGCCGGCTCCAGTTCGTTGTCGTGCAGGATGGTGTTGATGGTGGTGAACACCCGCGCGTGGTAACGATGGGCGAACTCGACCAATTGGGCGATATCGCTGACTTCGTTGCAGGCGTTGTGGCGGGCGCCGAAGCTCGGGCCGCCGAGGTACACGGCGTCGGCGCCATGCAGGATGGCCTCGCGGGCGATGGCGACATCGCGGGCAGGGCTGAGCAATTCCAGGTGATGTTTGGGCAGGTACATAATATTTTTTTAGTCAGGCTGTCACGGTCGAGGTGCGCATTGTAGCGGCGAATGGCCTGACCGGCACCCATACGCTGCCGGGTGGCAGCGCGGTAGCCGGCAGGCCCGGCAAAAAACCAACGAACAAAATTCCTCGCCGGCCCCTAGAATGTGCAAAACGCGAATAACAAAAGGATCGAGCCATGGACCACGTCAATCACATCCTGATCGTCGATGACGATCGCGAAATTCGCGAACTGGTGGGCAACTACCTGAAAAAGAACGGCTTGCGCACCACCATGGTCGCCGACGGCCGGCACATGCGCAATTTTCTCGAAACCAACCAGGTCGACCTGATCGTGCTCGACATCATGCTGCCCGGCGATGACGGCCTGGTGCTATGCCGCGAATTGCGCTCGGGCAAGCACAAAGCCACGCCGATCCTGATGCTCACCGCACGCAACGACGAAACCGACCGCATTCTCGGCCTGGAAATGGGCGCCGACGACTACCTGACCAAACCCTTCGCCGCCCGCGAACTGCTGGCGCGGATCAACGCCGTGCTGCGCCGCACGCGGATGCTGCCGCCCAACCTGCTGGTCACCGAAACCGGCCGCCTGCTCGGTTTCGGCCGCTGGCGCCTGGACACGACCGCCCGTCACTTGCTGGACGAAGACGACACGCTGGTAGCCCTCAGCGGCGCCGAATATCGACTGTTGCGGGTGTTTCTCGATCATCCGCAACGGGTACTGAGCCGCGACCAATTGCTCAACCTGACCCAAGGCCGCGACGCCGATCTGTTCGACCGTTCCATCGACTTGCTGGTCAGCCGCCTGCGTCAACGGCTCAAGGACGACTCGCGGGAGTCGACCTACATCAAGACCGTGCGCAGCGAGGGCTACGTGTTCTCCTATCCGGTGGAAATGCTCGACGCGCAGGCCTGAGGGTTTTTCCGGGGTTTTGTATCTGTTTGTATAGAAACCCCGGCTGGATACGCAAAAGCCGATTTCGAGCGTTGCAGGCACACATCAGCGATACACCCCGGCGTTTAACTGTGACCACCAGATAGCAGCAGCTACTGACCACTCACACTTAAGCGCACGGAGAATTACCCATGTTCAACTTCTCGAAAGTTTCGTCCCTGGCACTCGGCCTCGCCCTGGTGGGTGGTCTTGGCTTGTCGAACCTGGCATCGGCCAACACCGCGAGCGTTGCCTCGCAAAGCCCGATCCAGGCCTTGCTGGCCGAAGGCGGTTCGGACCGTTTGCAGCAAAATCGCGTCGCCGAGGGTGGCTCTGATCGCCTGATCGAGAACCGCGTCGCTGAAGGCGGTTCCGATCGACTGATCCAGAATCGTGTTGCTGAAGGCGGCGCCGATCGTTTGCAGGAGCTGCGTGAGCGTGTTGCCTCGATCCCGAGTAACGCAGTGCGCGGCGGTGTAATTGTCGCCGAAAACCGCGCCGAGTTCGGTTCGAAATATCAGCGCTACTGATCGCGATCTTCCTTACAACACAGTTCCAGTGTGGGAGCGGGCTTGCTCGCGAAAGCGCAGTGTCAGTCACCGAATATTCTGACTGTGCAGCCTTCGCGAGCAAGCCCGCTCCCACAGTTTTTTGCGTCCGCCTCTTGTTCCGCTAAACTTCGCAACCCCAATAAATCCCGATATCTGACACAAAAGCCCCGGAGATAGTCCGGGACAGTGGCACTATGCCCGTACTAAGATCGGCGCCTCACTTCATCAAGGACGATTCATGAAGCGCTTCGCCGGTTGCCTGCTGTTTTTCCTGAGTCTGAATACGCTCGCGGCCAACCTGACCCTGCTCACCGACAACCACCCTCCCCTGCATTTCGAGCAAGGTGGCCAACTGGTGGGATTCGGCGTGGATGTGGTGCAAGCGCTGGCCGAACGTACCGGCGACCACGTGGACCTGCAGCAACTGCCGTTGTTGCGTGCCTTGCGCGTGGCCAACACCGAACCGGGCATCGGGGTGTTTACCGTATTGCGCACCGTCGAACGCGATGCCCAGTACCAGTGGGTCGGGCCGTTGCTGGATGTGGAAACCGCGCTGTACTCCGCCGACAGCAGTCGGCCACCTGTCCACAGTTTGCTGGAGGCCGGCAGCCTGGCGCGGATCGTCGTGCCGCGCAAATGGCTGGTCTACAGCTATTTGCAGACGCAGGGCCTGACCAACCTGTATGGCGTCGCTTCGTCCGAGCAGATGATGCGCCTGGCACGCATGGGCCGAACCGACTTCGTCGTGGCCGACACCCTGTCCATCGCCACGATGGCCCGGGAAGAAGGGTTGGCGCCCAGCCAGTTGCTCTACCAGATGCCGCTGATGCAGCAAGCCGGCTACATCGCCTTCTCGCTGCAAACCGATAAGCGCCAGGTCGCGCGCTGGCAGCAGGCGCTGGACGAGATGACCCGCGACGGGCGTCTGGACCAGATCAAACAACGCTGGCTCAGCGACAGTCCGCCCCGCTGAATACCATCACCATTCTCGATAACGACTATGCGCAAGGGTGTTTTTTCATCAAAGCGCTCCAGCACTACAGTGGACCCATCTTCTCACCACGCTCTGGAGCAACATCATGAAAAGCATCATCGGTCTTGGATTCGCCCTTTCGGTTCTCGGTGCAACTTCCGCCATCGCCGCACCGCACGCCACTACGCCAATCGTTGCCGCTGCCAAATCCAGCCAACCGGCAACCCTGAACGTCAACACCGTCGGCATCGACCGTCAGGACAGCCAGAAAGAAAAACTCTACGTCGCGGAAAACCGCCCTGAGTTCGGTTCCAAATATCAGCGTTATTGATCAACGGCCTTGGGCTGCTTGAAACAAGAAACCCCGCCAAAAGCGGGGTTTCTTGCATTTGACGCCGTAGCAGCTGCCGAGCCTGCGAGGCTGCGTTCGAGCGCGCAGCGGTCGTAAAACCAGACAACTCGATGACAGGTCTACGACTGCTTCGCAGCCGGACGCAGCCTCACAGGCTCGGCAGCTGCTACGAAGGTCGAGGTGTTGCCAATCGCGCCGCCAAAGCCTTGGCCTGACTGGCCACATCCGTCACCGCCGTACTTTCCCACCACATCCCGCGCAACGGCGGGCCCATGGCGAACAAACGGATTGCGGTCCGACCGTCGGCATCCAGCACCGCACCGTCCGCCTCGGCGGCGATCCCCAGCGCCAACGGCCCCGGCCGGATCAGCCCACGCGCCAGCAATTGTTGTGGCAGCGGTCGTGCCACCCGGCGCCAGTCGTATTCGATGCCGCTGGAGTTGATCAGCGCCGCACCACTGACGACGGTGGTTTGTGCGTCGCCGCGACGTCGAATGCGGATACTGACCTCGCCGCTCACCGAAGGCTCAAGCCCCTTGAACGACGCAGCCTGAATGCGCAACCGCCCTTCCCCGTGCAAACGCTCCACCAACTCGGCGCTCAACGGTGGCGAGCGGTGGTGATGGCTCTCCCACCATGGCCGAATATGCCGCACAAACTGCCGACGCTGCACATCGCTGGCCTGATTCCACAAGCGACCGATATGCGCCCGCACCGTGTCCAGCGGCGCCTGCCAGTCAATGCCTTGGGCGATGGCGTCGCGGCAATGCCGACGAAGTTCGCGTACCAGTTCACGAGGCGTGCGAATGCCGTGGTCTTCAGCGAGGAAATCCACCCAGGCCGGCGGTTGCCGCCGTACATGGGGCAGCAAGCCATGTCGGGAAAACACTTCGATCGGTCCGCGATGCCCGGCCTGTTCCAGCGAGACCACGGCATCGACCATGGTCAGCCCGGAGCCGATGATCAAAACCGTCGATTGCGGATCAAGTTGCTGCATCGCGGCCACATCCCACGGATCAAGCGCCGCTGCGTTCAAGCCACTGGATTCGGTCTGCGGCGTGCGCGCGGCGGGGAACATCCCGGTGGCCAGCACGGCAAATTCGCCATGCAAACGCAGGCCATCGCTCAAGGTCATCCGCACCGATTGCGCATCGCTTTGCAAATCGACCACCTCGGCCCGCACATGCTCGACCGTCGAACCGTGCACCGCGCCCACCGCCTGCGCCTCGGCCAGACGCTGTTGCACGTACAAACCGAAAATCCCCCTCGGCGGGAACAGTTCGCTGATCGGCACATGCTGCTCATCCGACTCCGGCCAGCCGCCCGCGGCAATGTATTCGGTCAGCCATTGAGTCAGGTCATCGGCGTTGTCCGGATCGACGCTCATGCGCGCCGCGTTGCCGTTGAGCGTATGACCCAGCTCCACGGCGCTGTAGGCCTCGCCCCGACCCAGTTCGGCGCGCGGTTCGATCACCAGCACGTGGCGCCGGCCCGGCAGGCGCAGAAGTTGCGCCGCCAGCATCGCGCCGCTGAGGCCGCCGCCGACGATCAGGATGTCCGCGTGACGGATGGCGTCGGTCGCCTGTCCGCTTTGGGTTTCACTCATGCCGTTCTCACTGATCAATGTTTGCCTAGATAGAAATCATGCAGATCGCCCCGGGCCAGCAACTCATCGGCGCTGCCGGACAACACCACCCGGCCGGTATCGAGCACATAAGCCGTGGCGGCGTACTTGAGCGCCACATTAATGTTTTGTTCGGCAATCAGGAAGCTCACCTGCGCCTCACGATTGAGCTGGGCGACGATCTCGAAAATCTCCTGGACGATAATAGGCGCCAGGCCCATGGAAGGTTCGTCCAACAGGACTAAAGTCGGACGGGTCATCAAGGCCCGGCCGATGGCAACCATTTGCTGCTCGCCACCGGATGTCAGGCCGGCCTGGGTCTTGCGCTTGGTTTTCAGGCGTGGAAACCAGGCGTAGATGCGCTCCAGATCGCGAGCCATGTCCTGCCGGCTCAAGCCCCGGACAAACCCGCCGCTGCGCAGGTTGTCCTCCACCGTCAGTTGCCCGAACACGTGCCGCCCTTCCAGCACATGCACCATGCCCTGACGCACCCGCAGGCTCGGATCGACGCCTGCGGTATCGCGCCCCAGAAATTCGATGTTGCCGCGACTGACCTCGGCCCGCTCGGCGCGCACCAGCCCGGAAATCGCCTTGAGCGTGGTGCTTTTACCGGCACCGTTGGCACCGAGCAACGCGACGATGCCGCCCTTGGGCACCGTCAGCGACACCCCGGCCACGGCCAGAATCGCACCGTCGTAGATCACCTCGATGTCGTTGACCTGCAACAAATCATTGGCAGCAATGTCGCTGACGGCGTGGCTCATGGCTTATTCCTCTGCGGTGCAGGTGCGTGGGGTCAGGCCTTTTTCCTTGGCGAAGGCGGCAGACTTTTCGTCGATCAACGGTCGCAGCAAGGCGCGGTCAGCGGCGATCCAGTCGCTGATCAGCGTCCAGTTGGCGCCATCCCACTGCTGGACCCGCGCCGAACCGCCGCCTTCATGGTCCTTGCAAGACAACTTGAGGTTTTGCATCAGGCCGAAGTAGCCCATGTCCTTGAGCCGCGCGTCGTCGATGTTCAAATGCTCCAGCCCCCAGCGCCCCTCTTCGCCGTTGAGCGGGCGTTTGCCGAATTTGCCCTGGGCGGTGCGGATCGCTTCCACCGCGACCGCCGCGTTCACCAATCCGGAGTTGTAGTAGACGCTGCCGAAATTCTTCAGGTCCTTGAGGTCACTCTTGCCCTTGTCGAGGATGTACTGCTTGAGGCGTTGGTGAATCTCGAAATCGGTGCCGGCCGGGTATGGCGTCAGCGCCAGATAGCCCTTGGCGGCAGCACCGGCGGGCAAGACGTCTTCGCTGGAACTGGCCCAGATGTCGCCGACGATATGGTCCACCGGGAAGCCGAAACGTGCAGCGGTCTTCACCGCCACCGGCGTCGACACGCCCCAGGTACGCAGGAATACCCAGTCCGGGTTGACCTGGCGGATCTGCCGCCATTGCGCCGATTGCTCGTTGCCCGGATCAGCCACCGGAATCTGGATGTTCTCGAACCCGTATTTCTCCGCCAACAGTTTCAGCGGGCCGAGGGTTTCGCGGCCATACGCCGAGTCGTGGTAGACCGTGGCAATCTTCTTGCCCTTGAGTTTGTCGAAGCCGCCTTCGCGCTGGGCGATGTAGTTGATCAGGCTCGACGCCTCGCTGTAGAAGGTCAGCATCACCGGGAAGTTGTACGGAAACACCGTACCGTCGGTGGCTTCGGTGCGGCCGTAACCGAGGGTGATCAGCGGGATCTTGTCGACTTCCGCGCGCTCGCTCAGGGCATACGCCGCCGGTGCGCCGTTGGGTTGATAGACCGCGACCGGCGCGCCATCCAGGCCGTTCTTGAAGCGCTCATAGCACTCGATGCCCTTCTCCGCCGTCCACTCGGTCTCGCATTCCTGCCAGACCAGTTTCACGCCGTTGATCCCGCCCTCCACTTCGTTGATGTAGTTCAGGTAGTCGATCATTCCCGCCCACACCTGCACACCGCTGGAGGCATAGGCGCCGACCCGGTAAGTGGCCAACGGGAAAAACTGCTGGTCCGGCGATGCCTGGACCAACGGTACTGCACTGCCGAAAACTGCCAGCGCCAACGCGGCGCCAAGCAGCGAACGTTTCAAGGATGCACGCATGTTGTCTCTCTAATCAGTTGGAGGATTCAGAAGCGCAGCGGCCAGTGGCTCAGCCGCTCACGAAAGTTGCCCAGCAGGCGGATCAAGCCTTCAGGTTCCTTGATCAGGAACAGGATGATCAGCACGCCGAAGATGATTTTTTGCAGGTTCTGCAACTGCCCGGCGTCCACCGCGCCACCGAGCAAGGCTTGCCCGGCGTGACTGAGCAGGATCGGCAACAGGCTGATGAACGCCGCGCCGACAAAGTTGCCGGCGATGCTGCCCATGCCACCGATAATGATGATGAACAGGATCTGGAACGATCGATTGATATCGAAGCTGCTGGCACTGGCGGTGCCCAGATAGGCGAAGGCCCACAAGGCGCCGGCGATGCCCAGATAGAACGAACTGACGGCAAACGCCAGGTGCTTGTAGCGTGCCACTGGAATGCCGATGACGGCGGCGGCGGTGTCCATGTCGCGGATCGCCATCCAGTTGCGCCCGACCTGGCTTTTCACCAGGTTCACCGCGACCCAGGTCAACAGCAACACGGTGCTCAGGGTCAGCAGATAACGGCCCAGCGGCGTGTTCAGGTCATGGCCGAACAGCGCCAGTTTCGGCGCTGAAATGGTCCCGGACGAGCCGTAGTTGTAGAACCAGGGAAACTTGACGAACAGCCACTCAAGGAAGAACTGCGCCGCCAGCGTGGTGACCATCAGGTAAAAGCCTTTGATCCGCGAGCTCGGCAGGCCGAACACGAAGCCCACCAGCGCACTGATCAAGCCTCCGCCGAGCAGCGCCACCGGCAATCCCAACTCGGGCACGCGCAGCAAAAAACCGTAAGTGGCAAACGCACCGACCGCCATGAACCCGGCCGCGCCCACCGACGTCTGGCCGGTGTAGCCGGTGAGCAGGTTGAGGCCCAATCCGGCGAGGGACAGCACCAGGAATGGAATCAAAATGGCGTTCAGCCAATAGTCATTGCCGGTCAGCGGCACGACGACAAAAGCGATCAACAGCAGGCCCAACAGGCCGAACGGCACGCGACGCTGGAGCAACACTGCCGGCGCGGTTTCGCGAACAAGGGAAATCGACATGGGCTCAGACTCGCTCGATGGCGCGCTCGCCGAACAGGCCGGCGGGACGGATGTACAGGAAGGCCAAGGCCAGGACATAGGCGAACCACGGCGTGATGCCGCCGCCAATCAGCGGGCCGATGTAAACCTCGGCAAGGTTCTCGGCAGCACCGACGATCAACCCGCCGACAATCGCCCCGCCAATCGAAGTGAAGCCGCCGATGATCAACACCGGCAACGCCTTGAGTACCACCAGCGACAGGGAAAATTGCACCCCTTGCCGCGCGCCCCAGAGCAACCCGGCCACCAACCCGACGACACCCGCCACCGCCCAGACGATCTGCCAGATGCGGTTGAGGTTGATGCCGATCGACAGCGCGGCGGTGGTGTCATCCGCCACCGCCCGTAAGGAAATACCGATGCGGGTCTTGTTGAACAGCAGCGCCAGCACCGTCACCAGCACAACGGCCGCCGCCGCAGCGATCAGGTCGAACTGGCTGACCATCATCCCGCCGATGAACAGCGGCACATCGTCGATGCCCAGGTCCAGCGCCCGCACTTGCGAGCCCATCAACCCTTGAGCCAAGCCTTCGATAATGAATGACAGCCCAAGGGTGGCCATGAACAGGGTGATCTGCGAGCGATTGACCAAGGGTCGCAACACCAGCCGTTCGATCAGCAACGCGCCGATGATCATCACCAGCACCGTCAGCAACAGCGCCAGGGCAAACGGCACGCCTTGATCATGCAGGCTGACAAAGGTCAGCGCGGCGAACAGCAGCATCGCGCCCTGGGCGAAATTGAACACGCCGCTGGCCTTGTAGATCAGCACGAAGCCGATGGCGACCAGCGAATACATGGTGCCGGCGAGCAGGCCGCCGAGCAGGGTTTCGAAGAAGAACGTCATCAGTGCACCACTCCCAGATACGCCGCGATCACCTCGGGATTGGCCTGCACCTCGGCAGGCGTACCGTCGCCGACCTTGCGCCCGTAATCGAGCACCACCACGTGGTCGGACAGGCCCATCACCACGCCCATGTCATGTTCGATCAACACCACGGTGGTGCCGAGGTCGCGGTTGATGTCGGCGATGAACCGGGCCATTTCCTGTTTTTCCTCGGCGTTCATTCCGGCCATCGGCTCGTCGAGCAGCAACAGGCTCGGCCCGGCAATCAAGGCACGGCCAAGTTCCACGCGCTTTTGCAGGCCGTAGGACAGATTGCCCACCGGCACATCGCGTTCGGCTTGCAGGTCGAGGAATTCAAGAACGCCTTGCGCCTTCTGGCGGAAGCTTTCCGCCTCGCGCCGGGCCCGGGGCAAACCGAGTGCCTGCTCGATGAAGTGGCTGCGCAGATGCCGCGACAGGCCGGTGAGCAGGTTGTCGATCACGCTCATTTTCTTGAACAGCGCGTTGTTCTGGAACGTGCGGCCAATGCCCCGGCGCGCGGCGCTCAGCGGATCGATGCGTTTGAAGGGCTGTTGTTCGAAGACGATCGAACCGGCATCGAAGCGGTACACACCGTTGAGCACATTGAGCAACGAACTCTTGCCCGCGCCGTTGGGGCCGATCAGCGCGCAGATCTCGCCCCGTCGAACGTCGAACGACAGTTCGTTGATGGCTTTCACGCCTTTGAAGGACAGGGAAATACCACTGACTTGCAGAATGGAATCGGTCGAGGTCATGCGATGTCCCGTTTGAACTCAGCGAGCCACACCGGCTCGGGTTGCGCTTGCGCTGTGCGCGTGGCTTGCCAGATGAAGTGCAGGTTGTGGAAACCCAGCAGTCGGCGAACGCGGTTTTTGATCAGCCGTTGCAGGGCTTTTTCCGGATGGGCGATGGCCCAGTCGCAGAGGCGTCGGCGCCAAGTGCCAAGCGGAGCGAGACGGCTGTCGATTTCGTTAGCCAGGACTTGCAGGCGTTCGGCGGAAAGCAGCAGGCCCGACGGCGCGACTTCACGCCGATCACGACTGGCGCTGCCGGGGCTTTCCGGGAAGGCCAGGGCTTGGCCGCTGGTCAGCCACTGTTCGAACAACACGCCCAAGCCGTCCTGCCACTGCGTGCCCTCCTCGCTCCACAACTGCGTGCCGACGAGGCCGAGGCGCAGGCGTTGCGGCGGTTCCGTCGGGCCGAGCAGCTCCGGGAAATCGAGCAGTAACTGGCCCTGGTTGAGCCAGAGCTGTTGCGTCTGCCGGCCCGGCACAAAGGCGTGGGTTGCAGCGCTGCGCCACAACACGTTGTGCAATGCGGGGGCGTCGAGGTTGTCGTCAACGGCCAGCAATTGCCCGCCTACCTGCTGTGCGGCCAAGGCCAGCAGCAACAGGTTCGGCTCGAACGCACCGCTGACGGCCAGTCGCGAATCCTCATCGAATCCTTGCTGACGCAAGCCGTCGGACAAGCGCTCGACGTCACGCAATACATCAATCCAGCGCCAGACAAACCATTGTCCGTGGCGCTTGTGGCGCAACGCCGGTTGCAATGGCCGGACCTGCGCCCAGTGCCGCAATTGCTCCAGCGCCTGGGGCACATTGACCCGCCACTCCGTGGTATCCGCAATCGGCGGACGCTTGAGTTCATGCACGCTCATGGTTGACCTCCTGTTCATGGGCAAAAGCGTGCGGTGGTCCGCTGGGCTGAAGGGTTAATGCAATCGCTAAAACACCAATGTCCCCTGTGGGAACGGGCTTGCCCGCGATAGCTGTCTGACAGCCGACATTGATGTTGAATGTGCCGGCCTCATCGCGGGCAAGCCCGCTCCCACAGGGTTTGTGTGTTGTGCTGAAGTCTTCTAGGCAGACACCACTTTTTTCTCCTGCTGCCGCAACGCCGCGAGGTCGCGATAGCCGGCGCCCGGGTGAATCTCCGGCAACTTCGGCCCTTCGCCAAACAGCTTCTCGCGCAAAGTGCCGGGGGCGTACTCGGTCTTGTACACGCCGCGCTTCTGCAACTCCGGCACCAGCAATTCCACGGCATCGATGAAGGTTTCGTGGGTCAGTGCATAGGCCAGGTTGAAGCCATCGACATCGGTCTCGTCGACCCACTCCTGAAGCAGATCGGCCACCGTTTCCGGGCTGCCGACAAACAGTGGACCAAAACCGCCGATGCCCACCCAGTCGGCCAGCTCGTTGGGCGTCCAGACCTTGTTCGGATCAGCCGTGGAGAACGCCTCCACCGCCGATTGAATGGCGTTGGTGTGCACATGCTTGAGCGGTTCGTCCGGTTTGAACTGGCTGAAGTCAATGCCGGTCCAGCCGGAAATCAACGCCATGGCGCCTTCATAGCTGACCCAGGTTTTGTATTCTTCGAACTTGGCCTTGGCCTTGGCATCGGTCTCGCCGAGGATCACCGTTTGCAGGTTGAAGATCAGGATCTTCGACGGATCGCGCCCGGCCTCTGCCGCACGCCGGCGGATATCGGCCACGGTTTTCTTCAGCAGCACTTTCGACGGTGCGGCAACGAACACGCATTCGGCATGTTCGGCGGCGAACTGCTTGCCGCGACTCGATGCGCCCGCCTGATACAGCACTGGCGTGCGTTGCGGCGAAGGTTCGCAAAGGTGGATGCCCGGCACCTGGAAGTGTTTGCCGACGTGCTGGATCTCGTGGATTTTGCGCGGGTCGCTGAAAATCCGCCGCTCGCGATCACGCAAAATGGCGCCCTCTTCCCAGCTGCCCTCCCACAACTTGTAGCAAACCTCCAGATACTCTTCGGCAAAGTCGTAGCGGGCGTCGTGTTCGGTCTGGGCTTTCTGCCCGAGATTCTTGGCGCCGCTCTCCAGGTACGACGTGACAATGTTCCAGCCGGCACGGCCCTTGGTCAGGTGATCGAGGGTCGACAGGCGCCGGGCGAACGGATACGGATGCTCGAACGACAGTGACGCGGTCAGGCCAAAACCCAAATGCTCGGTGACCAGCGCCATCGGCGGGATCAGTTGCAGCGGATCATTGACCGGCACCTGCGCAGCCTGGCGCATCGCCGCGTCACCGTTGCCGTTATAGACGTCATAGATGCCCAGCACATCGGCAATGAACAGACCGTCGAACTTACCGCGCTCAAGAATTTTCGCCAGGTCGGTCCAGTACTTCAGATCCTTGTATTGCCACGAGCGATCCCGCGGATGCGCCCACAAACCCGGCGACTGGTGGCCGACGCAGTTCATGTCAAAAGCGTTGAGACGAATTTCACGGGCCATCAAACGGCTCCCTCTGTGACGGTGGAAAAGCTGGGGGGATGAATGCCGTTGAGGCGGAAGTTGCCGATGAGGTGGAGTTTCCAGCGCAGCGGATCATGCAGCGAGCCGGGCAACGGACTGCGTTGCCCGGTGAGTTCGAACTCGGCGTTGCTGGCGGTGCTGAGTGCCTCGGCGCTGGCCAGATGGGATTCAGCAATGGCGATGCCGATTTCGGTGTTGTCCTCATGACGGTCGAGAAAATCCTCGGCGCGTTCGAGCAGCGCGGCGGCCACTTCGATGCGGATTTGCACATCACCGAAGCGACTGATCACGTAAGGGTCTTCGGTGGTTTTGGCCTGCTGGCGAACGAAACGCAGGGTGGCATCGAGCAAAGTGCGGGCGTTGTGCAGGTCATGCTGGGACTTGGCCAGTGGCTGTCCGGCAACGATGGGTTGGGTCAAGGCATTCATGGGAAACTCCTCAGTTCCAGGCGTGGCGCGCAGGTTTCACGCCGTTGAGCAGGTAGTTGCCGATCAGGTGATATTTCCAGCGCGCCGGGTCATGCAAGGTGTGAGTGCGGGCGTTGCGCCAGTGGCGGTCGAGGTTGTATTTGCCGAGCACCGAGCGGGTGCCGGCCAGTTCGAACAGCTTGCTGCTGGCGAGCAAGGCGATTTCGGCGGACAGCACTTTGGCCTGGGCCACCACCACCGAGGCGTGGGCGACCGTGTGTTCATTGGCGTTGAGCAAGGCGGCGTCGATGGCTTGGCCGGCCTTTTTCAGGATCGCTTCAGTGCCGTGGACCCGCCATTCGAGGTCGCCGATCGCGGCGATGCTGAACGGGTCTTGCCAGCCGTGATCCTGCTGACTGTCGATCCATGGCCGTGCTTCACGGGCGTAGCGCTTGGTCTCTTCCAGGGCGCCGACAGCGATGCCGGTGTCCACGGCCGCCTGGATGATTTGTGAAATCGGACCGTCGGCGGTGGGTTCGTCAAAGGCTTTGTGGGCGGGGATCACTGCACTCAGCGGCACTTTCACCGCGTTGAGGGTGACGCCACCGCTGGCGGTGGTGCGCTGGCCGAAACCGTCCCAGCTGTCGATCACGGTCAGACCGGGGTTGTCGCGTTCGATGAAGGCGATGAACGCCTGGTTCTGTTCGTTGACCGCCACCGCCGGGACGATGTGCGCAAACAGTGCGCCGGTGCAGTAGAACTTCTCGCCGTCGATTTGCGCAGTGTCGTCGTTGAAGCGAATCCGGGTTTCGAAAGCCCCGGCGTTTTTGCTTTTGGATTCGGAGAAGGCGTTACCGAAACGGTAGCCCTGCAAGACTTTGCCGAAGTAATAGCGCTTCTGCTCTTCGCTGGCGGTTTGCAGCAGGATGTCGAGCACGCCGAGGTGGTTTTGCGGGATCTGGCCCAGAGACGAGTCGGCGGCGGAAATGATCTTGATCACTTCGGCGACGGTCACGTAGGACACAGCGGCGCCGCCATAGGCTTTCGGAACAGTGATGCCCCAAAGACCGCTGGCGGAAAATTCATCAAGCTCGGCAACCGGCAGGCGTCGCTCGCGATCGCGCACGCTGGCCTCGACGGCGAAACGCGCGGCGAGCTTGTGAGCGACGGCAATGGCCTCGGCGTCCGAGCGGATCACGTGGGCAGTGCGAGGGGGTTGGGCAGAGGCTGTCATGGGCCGACTCCAGGGTTCCGGGTGAATGCCCCAGAGCTTTTGCAGGGGTCGTGCCTGAAATTAATTACCTTTAATTTCAGGTAGTTACATAAATTACCAAGAAAAACTTACAGCTTCAAAACAGCAAAGTGTCTATCCACTGTTGATTAGCGAACAGTCAGATCACCACGTTGCGCACAAACCGCGCCGCCACCGGTCCATCGTTGCGATAGGCGTGGGGCTGGTTGCTGGCAAACGTATAGAACTCGCCGGCGGAGATTGCGTGTGGGGTGTCGCCGAGCATCAGGGTCAGGCAGCCTTCGAACACGTAGATCTGTTCGCTCCAGCCATCGGCATCCGGTTGCGATGGGTAGACTTCCCCCGGTTGCAGGCACCATTCCCATTGTTCCACTTCGCGGCTAGCGGTGGCTTTGGACAGCAATACGGCTTTGCTACCGGGGATCACACCAGCCCAGGCCACTTCGTTGATGCGGCTATGGTCACGGACATCGGGAGCCTGGATCAGGTCGCTGAACGCCACGTCCAACGCCTCGGCCACGCGATCGAGGGTGGTCAGACTGACGTTCTTTTCCCCGGCCTCTATAGCCACCAGCATTCGGCGACTGACACCGGACTTTTCTGCCAGGGTGGTCTGGCTCATGTCGGCGGCATGACGCAGGCGTCGAACGTTCTGGCTGACGTGCTGCAGGACCGAAACCCGTTGCGTGGAATCTTTGTGCACTATATTGCTCACTGGGTGGTGCTGCGCAGTATACTGCCCAACTTCCGGCGCATTGTGCGTCCCCCTCAGGTAGTGCGCAAGATCATGACGTCGGTGAACACCTCCCAGGCTTCCTCCCGTTTCCTGCGGCTCAGCAAGGCCGAGTGCGTATTGGTGTTGATCACCATGGTCTGGGGCGGGACCTTTTTGCTGGTCCAGCATGCGATGACCGTCAGCGGCCCGATGTTTTTCGTCGGCCTGCGCTTTGCCGCCGCCGCGATTCTCGTCGCCCTTTTCTCCTGGCGCAGCCTGCGTGACTTGACCCTGTTCGAACTCAAGGCCGGTGCGTTTATCGGCGTGGCGATCATGCTTGGTTATGGTTTGCAGACAGTCGGTTTGCAGAGTATTCCGAGCAGCCAGTCGGCGTTTATCACTGCGCTGTACGTGCCTTTCGTGCCGTTGCTGCAATGGCTGGTGCTGGGACGTCGGCCGGGGTTGATGCCGAGCATCGGGATCATGCTGGCGTTTACCGGGTTGATGCTGCTGTCGGGGCCTTCCGGCGCATCGTTGAATTTCAGCCCCGGTGAAATCGCCACGTTGATCAGCGCAATTGCCATTGCCGCTGAGATCATCCTGATCAGTAACTTTGCCGGTCAGGTCGATGTGAAGCGGGTGACGGTGGTGCAACTGGCGGTGACTTCGGTGCTGTCGTTCCTGATGGTGGTGCCGACCAACGAGGCGATTCCGGATTTTTCCTGGTTGCTGCTGTGCAGCGCCCTCGGGCTGGGTGCCGCGAGTGCGGCGATCCAGGTGGCGATGAACTGGGCGCAGAAAAGTGTTTCGCCGACCCGCGCTACGTTGATTTATGCCGGTGAGCCGGTGTGGGCCGGGATTGTCGGGCGGATCGCCGGGGAACGCTTGCCGGCGATTGCGTTGCTGGGGGCTGGGTTGATTGTGGCGGCGGTGATTGTCAGTGAGTTGAAGACCAAGGGTAAGGCGGTTGCCGAGGTTGAAGAGTCGCTGGAGAGTGAAAGCGGCAATTAAACGGCAAGATCAAAAGATCGCAGCCTTCGGCAGCTCCTACATTGAAATGCATACCCTGTAGGAGCTGCCGAAGGCTGCGATCTTTTTTCATGCAGGTTGAAACAATGTGAAGCAGGCTTTTTCCGTCTACCTTGTAGGATTCTGCGACAGCTTGGCGTTTGGTGATCCGGGAGCTGGCACGTATGATGCTTCACAAACTTCCGCAGATTAGAAGCCTATGTCCCTGATAGTTCTACTGCTTCTGCCTTTCATAGGCAGCTGTCTGGCAGCGGTGCTGCCACACAATGCGCGTAACACTGAATCGCTGCTGGCTGGTCTGGTTGCCTTGATCGGCACCGTCCAGGTCGCCCTCCTGTACCCGCAAATCGCCCACGGCGGCGTGATCCGCGAAGAGTTTTACTGGCTACCGAGCCTGGGCTTGAATTTCGTCCTGCGCATGGACGGTTTCGCCTGGCTGTTCTCGATGCTGGTGCTGGGCATCGGCACGCTGGTGTCGCTGTACGCGCGTTACTACATGTCGCCGAACGATCCGGTGCCGCGGTTCTTCGCGTTTTTCCTGGCGTTCATGGGCGCGATGCTCGGGCTGGTGATCTCCGGCAACCTGATCCAGATCGTGTTTTTCTGGGAGCTGACCAGCCTTTTCTCGTTCCTGCTGATCGGCTACTGGCACCACCGCGCCGATGCGCGACGCGGTGCCTACATGGCGTTGATGGTCACCGGCGCGGGCGGTTTGTGCCTGCTGGCGGGGGTCATGCTGCTCGGCCATGTGGTCGGCAGCTATGACCTGGACAAGGTCCTGGCCGCCGGCGATCTGATTCGTGCACATGCCCTCTACCCCATCCTGTTACCCCTGATCCTGATCGGCGCACTGAGCAAAAGTGCGCAATTCCCCTTCCATTTCTGGCTACCTCACGCGATGGCTGCACCGACTCCGGTGTCGGCCTATCTGCACTCGGCGACCATGGTCAAGGCCGGGGTTTTTCTGCTCGCGCGACTCTGGCCGTCGCTGTCCGGCAGTGAAGAATGGTTCTACATCGTCAGTGGCGCCGGGGCATGCACCCTGTTGCTCGGCGCTTATTGCGCGATGTTCCAGAATGACCTCAAGGGCTTGCTGGCCTACTCGACCATCAGCCACCTGGGCCTGATCACCCTGTTGCTGGGCCTGAACAGTCCGCTGGCCGCCGTGGCTGCCGTGTTCCACATCCTCAACCACGCGACGTTCAAGGCTTCGCTGTTCATGGCCGCCGGGATCATCGACCACGAAAGCGGCACCCGCGACATTCGCAAGCTCAGCGGCCTGGTCAAGCTGATCCCATTCACTGCCACCCTCGCCATGGTCGCCAGCGCCTCCATGGCCGGTGTGCCGTTGCTCAACGGCTTCCTCTCGAAAGAGATGTTCTTCGCCGAAACCGTGTTCATCAACGCCACGGCGTGGGTCGAAGCGACCTTGCCGATCGTCGCGACCATCGCTGGGACGTTCAGCGTCGCCTACTCCCTGCGGTTCACCGTGGACGTCTTCTTCGGCCCGCCTGCCACCGACCTGCCGCACACGCCGCACGAACCGCCACGCTGGATGCGCGCGCCGGTGGAGTTGCTGGTGTTTGCCTGTCTTGTGGTCGGGATCTTCCCGGCGCAAGTGGTCGGCCCGTTGCTCGCCGCCGCCGCGCTGCCGGTGGTGGGCGGTACCCTGCCGGAGTACAGCCTGGCGATCTGGCACGGTTTGAACGCGCCGATGATCATGAGCCTGATCGCCATGTCCTGCGGTGTCGTGCTCTATCTGCTGTTGCGTAATCAGCTCAAGCGCGGTCGTTTCAGCCGTCCGCCGCTGGTTGGCCGACTGAATGGCAAGCGCCTGTTCGAACTCAGCCTGGTGCTCAAGATGCGCCTGGCACGTCGCCTCGAGCGACGAATCAGCACCCATCGCCTGCAAACCCAGTTGTTCCTGATGGTCCTCGCCGCCGTGCTGGCCGGGTTGATCCCGATGTTGCACAGCAGCCTGAGCTGGGGCGATCGGCCGAAGATTCCGGGCTCGATTGTGTTCGTGATCCTCTGGTTGCTGGCAATTGCCTGCGCACTCGGCGCGGCTTATCAAGCCAAGTATCACCGTCTCGCGGCCCTGACCATGGTCAGCGTCTGCGGCTTGATGACCTGCGTGACTTTCGTCTGGTTCTCGGCGCCGGACCTGGCCTTGACGCAACTGGTGGTCGAAGTGGTGACCACCGTACTGATCCTGTTGGGCCTGCGCTGGCTGCCACGCCGGATCGAAGAGGTGTCGCCCCTGCCGAGCAGCCTGCGCAAGGCGCGCATTCGCCGTATCCGCGACTTGCTGCTGTCGACCGTGGTCGGCGGCGGCATGGCGGTACTTTCGTACGCGATGCTGACGCGCCAGACACCCAACGATATTTCCTCGTTCTACCTCAGCCGTGCGCTGCCCGAAGGTGGCGGCAGCAACGTGGTCAACGTGATGCTGGTGGATTTCCGTGGGTTCGACACCCTCGGCGAAATCACCGTGCTGGCGGCCGTGGCGCTGACCGTGTTCGCCCTGCTGCGCCGTTTCCGTCCACCGAAAGAGAGCCTGCAATTGCCGGCCCAGCAGCGTTTGCTCGCGCCCGACGTGGTCACCGATCTGGTCAACCCGCGTCACGCCAGCGATACCGCGCTCGGTTTCATGATGGTCCCGGCGGTGCTGGTGCGCCTGCTGTTGCCGATTGCGCTGGTGGTGTCGTTCTACCTGTTCATGCGCGGGCATAACCAACCGGGCGGCGGCTTTGTCGCCGGGCTGGTGATGTCGGTGGCGTTCATCCTGCAATACATGGTGGCGGGTACTCAGTGGGTCGAGGCGCAAATGAGCCTGCGGCCGCTGCGCTGGATGAGCGTTGGCTTGTTGTTCGCCACGCTCACCGGCCTGGGCGCGATGGTCGTTGGTTATCCGTTCCTGACCACCCACACCTGGCATTTCGACCTGCCGTTGCTGGGCGACATTCACCTCGCCAGCGCGCTGTTCTTCGACATTGGCGTTTACGCCGTGGTGGTCGGTTCGACGCTGTTGATCCTCACCGCCCTCGCCCACCAATCGGTGCGGGGTCACAAAACCGCGTCCCAGCCTAAACCCGTCGCCATGAAGGAGGCCGTCTGATGGAAGAAGTCATCGCAATCGCCATCGGTGTTCTGGCCGCGTCCGGCGTGTGGCTGATCCTGCGTCCACGGACGTTCCAGGTGGTCATGGGCCTGTGCCTGCTGTCCTACGGCGTCAACCTGTTCATCTTCAGCATGGGCAGCCTGTTCATCGGCAAGGAGCCGATCATCAAGGACGGCGTGCCGCAGGATCTGCTGCACTACACCGATCCGCTCCCGCAAGCGCTGGTGCTGACCGCAATCGTCATCAGCTTCGCCATGACCGCGCTGTTCCTGGTGGTCTTGCTCGCCTCCCGGGGCCTGACCGGCACCGACCACGTGGATGGCCGGGAGCCTAAAGAATGAATGCAATGACGCACCTGATCGCCGCGCCCATCCTGCTGCCGCTGCTGACCGCCGCGATCATGCTGATGCTCGGCGAGAAGCACCGCCCGCTCAAAGCCAAAATCAATCTGTTCTCCAGCCTGCTGGGCCTGGGCATTTCGCTGTTGTTGCTGCAATGGACGCAAACCACCGAGGTGCCCGGCTCCATCGGCGTGTACCTGCCGGGCAACTGGCAAGTGCCGTTTGGCCTGGTGCTGGTGGTCGATCGCCTGTCGGCGATGATGCTGGTGCTGACCGGGACCATCGGTGTCAGCGCCCTGCTGTTCGCCATGGCCCGTTGGGACAGTGCCGGTTCGAGTTTCCATGCGCTGTTCCAGATTCAGTTGATGGGCCTGTATGGCGCGTTCCTGACGGCGGACCTGTTCAACCTGTTCGTGTTCTTCGAAGTGCTGCTGGCCGCGTCCTATGGCCTGATGCTGCACGGCTCCGGCCGGGCGCGGGTGTCGTCGGGGCTGCATTACATCTCGATCAACCTGCTGGCATCGACCCTGTTCCTGATTGGCGCGGCGCTGATCTACGGAGTCACCGGCACCCTGAACATGGCTGACCTGGCGCTGAAGATCCCGCTCGTGCCGGAAGCCGATCGCGGGCTACTGCATGCCGGCGCGGGGATTCTTGCGGTGGCGTTCCTGGCCAAGGCCGGGATGTGGCCGCTGAACTTCTGGCTGGTGCCGGCGTACTCCTCGGCAAGCGCGCCAGTGGCGGCGATGTTCGCGATCATGACCAAGGTCGGCATCTACACCTTGCTGCGCCTGTGGACGTTGCTGTTCTCCGGCCAGGCCGGAGCATCGGCGTATTTCGGCGGTGACTGGCTGATTTACGGCGGCATGGCGACCATCGTCTGCGCGGCCGTGGCGATCCTTGCCGCGCAACGCCTGGAGCGCATGGCCAGCCTGAGCATTCTGGTGTCGGCAGGAATTCTGTTATCGGCCATCGGTTTCGCCCAGCCCAATCTGATCGGTGCGGCGTTGTTCTATCTGGTCAGCTCGACTTTGGCATTGAGCGCGCTATTTCTGCTGGCCGAGTTGATCGAACGCTCGCGCTCGGCCAACGAAATTCCGCTGGAGGATGAAAACGAAATGCTGCCACGGCCGCTGGAATCGTTGCATCCAGCCAAGGGCATCAACCTCGACGACGACCAGAAAGCCGTGGTCGGCCAAGTCATCCCCTGGACCATGGCGTTCCTTGGCTTGAGCTTCATCGCCTGCGCGCTGTTGATCATCGGCATGCCGCCGCTGTCCGGGTTCATCGGCAAACTCAGCCTGCTCAGCGCCCTGCTCAACCCGATGGGTCTGGGCAACAGCGGTGACGCGCCGATCTCGAATGCGGCGTGGGGCTTGTTGGCGCTGCTGATTCTCTCGGGGTTGGCATCGCTGGTAGCTTTTTCGCGCGTGGGCATCCAGCGTTTCTGGACCCCGGCAGAGCGACCATCGCCAGTGCTGCGACGCCTTGAGTGCGTGCCGATTTTCGCCCTGCTGGGCCTGAGCGTTGCGCTGACGTTCCAGGCCGAACCGCTGTTGCGCTACACCCAAGCCGCCGCCAATGCCTTGAACAACCCGCAGCAATACGTGATGGCCGTGCTCGGCACGCGCGCGGTGCCGAGTCCGGAAGCCCGGGCTGCGCTGCTGGAGGTGCAACCATGAAGCGTCTGTTTCCTGCACCATGGCTGTCGCTGGCCCTGTGGTTGTTGTGGCTGGTGCTGAACGTATCGATGAGCCCCGGCAATCTGCTGCTGGGCGCTGCGCTGGGGTTTTGTGCGCCGTTGATGATGCGCAAGTTACGCCCGCTGCCGATCCGTATTCGCCGCCCCGGCACCATCCTTCGTCTGTTCCTCCTCGTCGGGCGTGACGTGGTGGTCTCCAATCTGGCAGTGGCCTGGGGCGTGCTCAACGCTGGCCGCCGTCAACCGCGTTCGCGGTTCATCAAAGTGCCGCTGGATTTGCGCGATGCCAACGGCCTGGCAACCCTGTCGATGATCTGCACCGTGGTGCCCGGCACCGTCTGGTCGGAGCTTGCACTGGACCGCAGCATTTTGTTGCTGCACGTCTTCGATCTGGATGACGAAGCGCTGTTCATTGAACACTTCAAGACGACCTACGAGCGTCCGCTAATGGAGATCTTCGAATGAGCGCCCTGCTGTCAAACGCGATTCTGTTCAGTCTGTTCCTGTTTTCCGTGGCGATGATCCTGACCCTGATCCGTCTGTTCAAAGGCCCGTCCGCCCAGGACCGGGTTCTGGCGCTGGATTACCTGTACATCATCGCGATGCTGATGATGCTGGCGCTGGGCATTCGCTATGCCAGTGACACGTATTTTGAAGCGGCGCTGCTGATCGCGCTGTTCGGCTTCGTCGGCTCGTTTGCCCTGGCGAAATTCCTGCTGCGCGGCGAGGTGATCGAATGAACGCTGAATTGTCTCTATGGGTGGAAATCCCGGTGGCGATCCTGCTGGTGCTTGGCGGTCTGTTCGCGCTGATCGGCGCCACCGGATTGCTGCGCATGAAGGATTATTTCCAGCGCATGCACCCGCCGGCGCTGGCCTCGACGTTGGGCGCGTGGTGCGTGGCACTGGCTTCGATCATCTACTTTTCGGCACTCAAGTCCGGGCCGGTGCTGCATGCCTGGCTGATTCCGATTTTGTTGGCGATAACGGTTCCGGTAACGACATTGCTGCTGGCGCGGGCAGCGCTTTTTCGTAAGCGTATGGCCGGGGATGATGTGCCGGCTGAGGTGAGTAGTCGGCGGACTGAGAGCGGGAGTTAGCCTCGAGATTTCGGCGACCGGACTGGCCTCATCGCGGGCAAGCCTTGCTCCTACGGTTTTTTGGCAGGTTCACACAATGGTGATCCGCCGCAAATCCTGTAGGAGCAAGGCTTGCCCGCGATGCTTTTCGGCCACGCCTCAGATCCAGGCCACCGCCAACAATCCACTCCCCAACACCACACACAACGGCGAATACACCCAGGTATCCCACCGCGCAAACCTGGAGCCTTTGACCTCCTTGAAAAAACCCACCAGTTCCGAATCGCCAATCGCCCGCGCAAACAACAGAAGCGCGATAGCGCTGATCACCCACTGCAACACTTGATGATCCACCTGCGGCAGCCACCAGCCGACCCGCAAACACACCAACAGGGCAATGACCAACAGGGCAGCCGCCACCAGCAACGTAAGCCAGCCTCGCGGTTTGAAGGCCGGGCGCAATTGCGCACTGCCTTCGTGCGGCACTTGAGGAACGGCCGCTACGGCGGCCCATTCGCCCCCCAGCGCCCAATAAACGTGTACCAGAGCAATCGCCGCAAATATCGTCACCAGCCATTGAGCCAACGCAAAGGTCATGGTTGAAGATCCTTGAAAGGGATTTGGTCAAATCATCCTAGTCGGCTTTTTCTGATCTGCATGACCGCTGGTACACAGGCTGACGAACGCGAGTTCCATTCGATTAAAAGCATCACCAGCAGGCTAGCCTGCTGGCGATGGCAACTTCAAACTCAACGTTTCACTTCAACTCGGCAGACACCTTGTCCGCCACATCCTTGGGCACCCAGGCCTTCCAGACGTCCGGGTGCTTCTTCATGAACGCTTCTGCTGCCTGGCGCGGCGCGGTGTGCTTTTCACTCATCTCGGCCAACGCCTTGTTCAACGGATCAATGGGAAAATCGACCTTGGTGAAGAACTCGGCGATCTGCGGATACTGCTTCTGGAACGGCGTGGACACGCCAATGGACAGTTTCGAGGGCAGCGAACGGGTGGGCTGTGGATTCGGGTTGTCGGCGTCGGTCAGGGTCTTCCAGGCTTCGGCGTCGAATGGCGGCTCTTCCAGCTGGATCAGTTTGAAACGGCCGAGCAATGGCGTAGGCGACCAGTAATAGAACAATACCGGTTTACTGCGGCGGATCGACGAGCTGATCTCCGCATCCAGCGCCGCCCCCGAACCGCTGCGGAAGTTCACATAGCTGTCGTCCAGTCCATAGGCCTTGAGCTTCTGCTTGTTGACCACTTCCGACGTCCAGCCGATGGGGCTGTTGAGAAACCGCCCCTTGCTCGGCGCTTCCGGGTCTTTGAACACGTCCTTGTATTTGGGCAGGTCGCTGACACTGCGCAGGTCCGGCGCCATTGGCTTGATGCCCTTGGCCGGGTCGCCCTTGATCACGTACTCCGGCACCCACCAGCCTTCGGTGGCGCCCTTGACCGTATCGCCGAGACTGACGACCTTGCCTTCGGCCTCGGCCTTGACCCACACCGGGCTGCGCCCGGCCCATTCTTCGCCAATGACCTGAATGTCATTGTTGGCCAGTGCGGTTTCCAGGGTGATGGTGGTGCCGGGCAACGTGTCGGTCGGCAGGCCGTAGCCCTTTTCGACAATGATCCGCAGGATATCGGTGATCAGGCTGCCGCTTTCCCAGTTCAGGTCGGCGAAATGAATCGGCGCCTGGGCGGCCAACACCGGAACGGGTGACGCCAACAAACCGCAAGTGGCCAGGACCGCAGCCAGCAACCGTCGAAAACCTTTCATGCTTTTGCACCTCGTGCTGTTCACAGCAATAGCAGGATGGCCGGGCGGAGAACCGCGAAGCCTCTGAATACTCAGTCAATTGACTGTAGTAGAGGTTCCTGCTTTCGAGGGGCGTCGATCAGTTTTCGGAAATTTCCTGCAAGCGCATCAGCTCTCTTCTTACTCGCTGGCCTTGAACGTCACCAGTTCGCCCTTGCGCCATTTGGCGGCCTTGGCGGTCACAGCCTTGAGGGTCTTGGTCAGGCCTTCCTGCAACTGCTGATGGGCGGCGAACACCGTCACCACGCTGTGACCTTCCTTGAACAAAATGGCCTGGCCGTCGGCGGTGGTCACGAAGGCATAGTCGCCCAGGCCATACACCGTCAGTTTGATTTCACGGAATTTGATTTCCAGCTTGCCGCCTTCACGGCTGGGCAACACCGAGGCGCTGAAATGATCGCCGACCTTGAGTTTGAGCCCCGGTTTATCGTCCACCACCAGCGCCGATTCCGTGTCGACTTCGGCGATGTAGATACCTTCCGCATTCTGCTCGGTGATGTAAACGAAACGTGACTGAAACTGCTTGACCAGCTTTGCGCGCAAATCACCCAACACGAACAAAGCATGCATATCGAGATTACTTACTGCCAAGGAAACATCCCCACATCTGAAAAATGGTGCCGTACGCGGAAAAAAACGCACAGCCAAAAAGCGGCAATACCGAAGGTGTAGCCAAAGAACCTGAGTTGAAATCCTGAATGAGCAGTGCACTCATCCATCACGAAGTATCGAGAAGACTACTGGAACATCACTCGCATCGTCCTGCCCGGCGTTCGTCAGAGGTTGAAGGAAAACGCCCTGCTTGCTGCCAGAAAATTATGGACTATCAACATCGGGGAAAAATCCGACCAAGAAAAGCACTTTTCCTACATATCGCCCGCAGAAAATTGCTTTAGATAAACAACAATCATCCACCAGTGACGGCGATTCTAGAGCAGCGATGCTCTCGCAGACTACCCATAACGACGTACATACGTCGGTAAAAACAATGAAAAGGACTTCATATGTGCACGTTGACCCACTTTACCTGTCCCCTGGCGCCAGACACGGAAACCGCACCAACCTCGCTTCCGACACAGGTCCACGCCCATCGACTGCTTCACTCTGCCCCGGCCCGGCCCCGGTTTCAGGTGGTTTTAGCCGGTAAGGCTTTCTTCCATATCAAGGAAATTTCCACAGGATGCGTAAGAGGTTTCCGAGCGGACCACAACGAAGCCTGCGCCCTGGCACGGCAGCTTGAGTCACGCTGTTGACCTGCTCAACGCGCCCGCCTTTATGGACGTTTCGTCTGTCCGGCGACTTATCTCAGGCGGCGATGTGCAACTACTGCCATACTGCCCGCCCAATAAAACGCATCCCCCAGAAAAGCGGGCTGCGTTGAAAACAACAATGTATTTCCAAGGGAAGGCTGCTACGTGACGGAATTTGATATCGGCGAGTTTTTTATCCGGGGCGAAGCCAGAGAAGTCGACGGCGAGTTTCAGGCAGTGATCGTCATGCGCGCCAAGCCACCGCTGAAAACCGTGACCTATCACCAGGTCGAGAAAGACCGTTGGTTCAAGTCCTCGGATATCGCAGCCGTCGCCGCACAGGAATCCGCCAAAGAACTCAAGGCGGCGGTCGATGCCGGTGCATTGAAAGCCTGAAGACCGGGTTTGCGGTCTATGCTCTCTCCTGCGTTCAAACATCGTTTTCGAACTCTTGAAGCACGGCTCTCTCAGAAGTAGAGAAGCCGTAGCTCAGATCTCGTATTCGATTCGACCGGCAACCTGCAAGGAGATGAAAATGGAATCACCGACCCACGATTTGAAAGGTTTGTTCGACCAGCTCGGCCTGGACTCCACCCAGAAAGCTATCGACGATTTCATTGCCAGCCATTCACCGCTGCCAGACGACAAGAAACTCATCGATGCCGAGTTCTGGACGCCGCAACAGGCAGGTTTCCTCAAAGAACAACTGCGTGAAGATGCCGACTGGGCGCGGGTGGTCGACGACCTCAACCTGCGCATGCACCAGATTCACTAACCTCAGGCTTAATGCAGGCTGTCTGGTTTCTCGGCGCTCAACTGTGCCAGCCAGGCAGCCTTGCACTCCTCTGCTTCGGTGCGACTGGAAAAAGCCGTCCCCCGACGCTCACCGTTAAGCAACACCACCCAGCACACACTCTGCCCCAGAGAGCGCAAATTGGCAGGCACACCGCTGCCAATCATTACCGCAACATCGACTTTGCTTTGCATGCTGACCTCCGAACTCCGTTAGCAACCTAACTATGTAGGTATGGTAATGAGTCCGCAGGCGAAGAAACAATAACGACTGTGTACAGCTTCGTTTCCAAAACGGTAACAATCACTCGCCTCTAACGAGGTTTCTCCGGCTTGTAACCCAAGCGCAAGCCTCCCCAATGCCGGCCCTTGAGCATGATCGGCACCGACAGGTCGTGCATCAGTTCACCGGTATCGCGGGTGTAGGTTTGCAGCAATACTGCCTGCTGGTGACTGCCACAGCGAATGCCCGTGCGGTCGGCGAATTTGCGTTTGGTGCGGTTTTGCAGGGTGTCGACCTGTACGTCACCCGTCAGCGGCTGGCTGAAGACCTGGTTGTGGGTCGGCACGTAGCCCTGCTGGGTACAGGCGATGGCGAACACCAGACCTTCATGTCGGGGCAACAACGGTTCCTGGATCGACGGCAGGACCTGATCGGTGTAGCGATCGAAACGCGTCAGATATTTCGCCGGGGCAGTATCGGGGATCGCCTGATAATTGCGGTCGAACAAATCGTCAAGGCTGATACGCCCCGCGTCGATGTCCGCTTCGAAACGCGCCGCGATCTGGCTCGCACCTTCCCGGGCGAGGTCGTAGATCCGCTGGTGATAATCATCGAGCCCCACTTCGGCGAGGCGTTCGCTGATGGTTTCGGCCTGGCCTTCCATCTGCACGGCGGCTTCGGCCAGGCGCCGGGTCTGTTGATCACTGATCGCCAGGTCGCTGCGCATTTGCTCAATGGCGTGAAACAGGCTGTCGAGTTGTTCGCGGTTGGTGTCCGCACCTCGGGCGATTTCCCCGACCTGGCTTTCGACGCTGGCCGCCAGCCGGGCGATGTTTTCCAGGTGCTGACCGGTGTGCTCGACTTGCTCGACGCCGGTGTCGAGGTCGCTGGACAGTTGGCGGATCTGCTCCACCACTTGCGCGGTGCGTTGCTGGATGTCGGCCACCATCTCCCCGACTTCACCGGTCGCGGTCGCCGTGCGCGCGGCGAGTCCGCGAACCTCGTCGGCCACCACTGCAAAGCCACGGCCGTGTTCCCCGGCCCGCGCCGCTTCGATTGCCGCATTCAAGGCCAGCAGGTTGGTCTGGCTGGCGATGGACTGGATCACCAGCGTCACGCGCTGGATATCATCGCTGCGCAGGCTCAGCGCTTCGATCAGTTCACGGCTGCTGTTGGCGCGTTGGCTGAGCTGATGCATGCGTGCAATCGATTCGATCAACTCGGTCCGCCCTGCCGCACCACTCTGATGCGCTTCACTCGCAGCACTCAGGGCTTCGCGGCTAAGGGTTGAGGTGGCTTGTTCAGTGGCGATCATGACTTCGGCGTTGCTGACAATTTGTGCCGCCGCGCCGAGCTGCGATTGCAGCTTGTCAGCCAGTTGCTTGACGGAAAAGGCCACACCGGCGGCCGACAGCGCATTGTGGCTGGTGGTGTAGGAAAGATCGCGGGTTAACGTGGAGATGGCGCTGGATGTATCGGCAGGAGTGGATTCGGAGGGTGCACGGGAGCGCAAGCGTGGTAGCCAGACAATCAACACGGCCACTGGCAAGCCGAGGTAAAGCGACCAGCCGCCGAGGGTCATGCCACACAGCAACAGCACCAGGGCGATGCTTTGCAGCGTGGGTGTCAGCCAGCGGTTTTTCGGCAAAAACACTGGTGCAGGCACTGCCGCAACCAGAGACTCGTCTCTCGTCATCGTTGTCACCCCAAAATTCTTCTAATTGTTGTCTTCGCATTAAACGCCACTATAAAGCCATTATCTATGAGGCTTTAGTCGAGGGCGTTGCAGTAGATCAATAGAAGATTTGAGGAATCGAAGACGACAAAAAGCAAAGATCGCAGCCTTCGGCAGCTCCTACAGATTCACGCGAACCGTGTAGGAGCTGCCGAAGGCTGCGATCTTTTCAAAGGCAACCCATCTTGAATGGGCTGCCCTGCAGAATCAGGCCTGACGCTGGTGCTTGTCGATCTGCTCGTGACGCTCTTGAGCTTCGATGCAGTACTTGGTGGTCGGGCTGATCAGCAGGCGCTTGAGGCCGATTGCCTCGCCGCTGTCGTCGCACCAGCCAAAGCTGTCTTCCTTGATGCGCTCCAGGGCTTGTTCCAACTGAGGCAGCATGCGCTGGTCGCGATCGATCGCGTTTACCAGCCAGGTGCGCTCTTCTTCAACGGAAGCCGCGTCAGCCGGGTCGGCCGGGGTGTCCAGGCTCTCGATGGCGATGCGGTTTTGTTCGATGCGCTCATGGGTTTCGACTTTCATGTTCTGCAACAGCTCGGAGAAAAAAGCATGTTGCTCGGCATTCATGTAGTCATCCGCCGGCATGGCCAGCAACTTGTCCTTTGTCATTGATATCTCTATAAAAAAACGTGCATTAAGGCGAATTAGGGAGCGTTCCGGCAGACCTGGACAGGCCATCGGAAAGGCGCCGTTTATACCAAGCGCCACCCGGCACTCAATTTACGAGGGGCGGCAGTCTAAGGCCGACTTGAGGCCTCAGCAACTGAAAAGACAGCGAATTTGTCCGACAAAGCCTCGAAAATGCTCTATGGCAGGCATTCAGGCGGATATCGGAGTGCGTTTATAGCAAGAAATTCAATTCGGCACAGGTATATAGAAGACAAACGGCTGCGTTTGCAGGCCTGCGAACCTCAGCTAAGGTTGTTCCTCCCGAAATGGCTCACTCAAGGAGCGGTTAAATGAAGCTGATCGGCATGCTGGATTCGCCCTATGTAAGACGCGTCGCCATTTCTGCCAAACGCTTGGGCATCGTACTGGAGCACGAATCGGTCTCGGTGTTTCGCCACTTCGAACACTTCCAGCAGATCAACCCGGTGGTCAAGGCGCCCACGCTGGTGCTGGATGACGGTGAAGTGTTGATGGATTCGACGCTGATCATCGACTACCTGGAAGCGCTGGCCGGCCCGGACCGCAGCTTGATGCCTGCGGACCTCGAACAACGCCGGCGTTCGTTGCACCTGATTGGCCTGGCGCTGGCCGCCAGTGAAAAATCGGTGCAGCTATATTATGAGCGCAACTTGCGACCGGCGGAGATTCAGTACCAACCGTGGGTTGAGCGAGTTGAAGGGCAATTGGCGGCGGCGTATTCGGAGTTGGAGCGGGAGCTGGAAAAGCAACCGTTGAAAACTGATGGAGAGATTGATCAGGCGGGTATCACGCTGGCTGTGGCGTGGAGTTTCACCCGGTATGTGCTGCCGGATCAGGTAGCGAATGTGCAATTTCCTCGGGTTGCCGCGTTTACTGCTTATGCCGAGGGGCTTGAGGTGTTTGTCAGTACACCGATTGATTGAAGCTTCAAGATCAAAAGATCGCAGCCTTCGGCAGCTCCTACAGTTGGAATGCGGTTTCCTGTAGGAGCTGCCGCAGGCTGCGATCTTTTGACTTTAATCCCGCCCTCGAAACATCTCGAAAATACGTCATCCGCTGGAGGCAAGTAACGGTAGCTATCGTTCATCCTGTACCAACATGGATGGAGGGCAACGGAATGCCTGTCGCAGCAAAAGGATGTCGTCTGCGTAAGGGGCGACACTCACAACCCGGGAGCATTTACCTGCTGACCGTAATTACCCATGACCGCCGACCTGCATTTGCAGATTGGCGATCAGCGCGTCTCCTCGTCGAACAATTACGCGCAGCTGATGAAACTGAAATCGCTACCTCAATGGCTTGGGTGGTGATGCCCGATCACTTGCATTGGCTTTTACAGCTCCAACGCGGCTCATTGGCTGAACTGGTGTGTCGTATCAAATCCCGAAGCAGCCGATCAATCAATCTCATGCGCGGCGAACAGGGCCGCCTATGGCAGCGAGGCTACTACGACAGAGCCTTACGCAAAGATGAGGATCTTAAAGCCGCCGCCTGTTACATCATCATGAATCCGTTGCGCGCGGGGCTAGTGGAACGCGTAGGCGATTATCCTTTGTGGGATGCAATATGGGTTTAGAAGATCAACATCAAAAGATCGCAGCCTGCGGCAGCTCCTACAGGAAACCGCTTTCCTACTGTAGGAGCTGCCGCAGGCTGCGATCTTTTGCCTTTAACGCATCAATGCATGAACAAGGCGATCAGGATGATGATCGGGATCGGTACGCCGAGAAAGAACAGCAGTAATGAACGCATGATGATTCTCCTGGTTTAACGAATCGTTGGGGTGGTCACGTAGGTGTCGGTTTCCAGATACACCACCGCATCCCGACGACGACCGCCGAAGGTCGCGGCGAAGCTGGCGAAGAACGCACCGGCCAGCAAGGCGACGAACATCCACAGCGTGGTCCAGGCGGCGACTTTGGCGGCAGTGTCAGCCGCTTGTTGCGCAGCCAGTTTGGCGTCGGCCACGGCTTTTTGCGTGCGGGCATAGACTTCGTCGACACGACGTTCCGCGTCCGCTTGCGTCAGGTTGGTCCGCTGCGCTACCAGTTGGGCCAGGTAGGTGCGGTCTTCGGCGGCCAGTTGCCCGTCGTTGCTCAGGGAGCGCACGAAGATTCGGGTGACGGTGCCTCGGGCGGCGTCATCGCTGACGGCAGCCGGACGATCATCGCGAAACAGGCTGTCGATGTAGTATCCATACTGATCGCTGTCGGTGTTGCCTGCAGCGGTACTCGCCGCTTGCGTGGCGGCACTCGCGGCACCACCGACCATGCTCGCACCGGCCTGCACCCCGCCGCTGACCACGCTGCTGACGGAACCCGCTACCAGCGTCGCCGTCACCAGCGTCGCCACGCACCAAGCGAGAAAACCGTGGGCAGTGTCACGGAAATAGACTTCATCACCATGCATGTACGCCCACTTCACCCGCAGCCGTCCGGCGATGTAGCCACCCAGCCCGGACGCAACGATCTGGGTGAACGCCAGCCAGACAATCGTCGATATGCCCAGGCCCTTGGCGCTCATGCCTTCATTGGCCCATGGCGAGACTGCGGAAAACCCCAGGCCAAAACCGAGCAGCACGAGGATCAGCGACAACGCCGCCGCAGCCGCGGCCCCGGCGAAAATCGCGCCCCACGACACGCCCGAGAGCGTGCTCGATTCATCCATGGCGGGATAGAAACCTTCAGAGGATCTATTCATTGTTGTATCGCTCCAGACAGAAAGATGGTGTTACAACTCTGTGGATCAGCAGTTGCAGTCACCGTGCCAGTCGCGCACTTTGGATAAATCGTTATGGTTCAGCGGGTTACAAACATTGAACTTCCGTAACCCATGCAATATGCAAGGAACCGTTATGGTCAACGGGTTTTATGCACTGACCATAAGATCAAGAGATCGCAGCCTTCGGCGGCTCCTACAGGGAAATACGTTTTAAATGCAGGAGCTGCCGTGTAGTGGTCGAATGTTTTTGGACCATGATGTAGGAGCATCGACTTTAGGAATCATCATGGGATATCGGGTTGTTACATCTGAGGAAAAAGCGGAGGCCATCCGTTTGGTTGTGGAGATGGATTACTCCATACCCAAAGCCTGTGAAGCTACCGGTGTTGGCCCTA
>NZ_JBLNNF010000028.1:0-61627 GCF_047784845.1 Pseudomonas sp. NFX98
CCTATGCCTACGACCTCAATGGCCAGTTGCTGGCGAAAACCGAGTTCGGCGATGACGGTTCGCAGTTGCTCACCGCGTACCAGCGTGACAGCGCCGGACGTTTATTGGTCAAGACCCTGCCCGACGGGGTCAAGGTCGAGTACCGCTATGACGGACTGGGCCGACTGGTCAGCGTCGACGACGGCCAGGACCATCCGCTGGAGTTCGAATACGACGTCCACGACCGACTGATCACCGAACATCAAGGCTGGGGCACCTTGCGTTACGGCTACGACGTCAGCGGCCAGCTCAAGCATTTGCGTCTGCCGGACAACAGCCGCCTCGAATACCACCGCGCCGAAGGCGGAGCGCTGACGGCCATCGACCTCAACGGCACGCGACTGACCCATCATCAATTTGAATGTGGAAGGGAGCGCCAGCGGCAACAAGGCCTGCTACTCAGCGACTATGCCTACGACGAACAGGGCCGTTTGCAGGCCCACGCCGTCAGGCAAAACCAGCGTCCGCTGTACCGTCGCGACTATGCCTACAGCGCCAACGGCAACCTCACACAGATCAGCGACACGCGCCACGGCCCACGCCGTTATCAGTACGACCCGCTCGATCGTCTGACCGGCGTGCGCCACGCCCGTGAGCAAGCCCCGGAAAACTTCACTCACGACCCGGCCGGCAACCTGCTGATCCACGACCGCCCCGGCCCCTGGCAGCTCAAGGGCAACCGCCTGCGCCGCCACGCCGACCGCCACTACGACTACGACGCCTACGGCAACCTGATCCGCGAACGCCGTGGCGAGAACATCACCGCCTACACCTACGACAGCCAGCACCGCCTGATCGGCCTGACCCTGCCCGACGGCCGCACGGCGAGTTACCGCTACGACGCCTTCGGCCGCCGCATCGATAAAACCGTCGACGGCCAGACCACGCAGTTTTTCTGGCAAGGCGACCAGCTCGTCGCCGAAAGCAGCCCCAACCACTACCGCAGCTACCTCTACGAACCGGGCAGTTTCCGCCCGCTGGCCCTGCTCGACGGCAAAGGCCCAAGAAAAGCCTGTCCGTTTTATTACCAACTCGACCACCTCGGCACCCCGCAGGAGCTCACCGACTACGGCGGCGAGATCGTCTGGTCAGCGAAATACACCGCCTACGGCAAAGTCAGCCGAATCACCCACGGCGGCGGCGAACAGCTGGAACAACCGCTGCGCTTCCAGGGCCAGTACTTCGACGCCGAAAGCGGCTTGCACTACAACCGCCACCGCTATTACCACCCGGATACCGGACGTTATCTGACGCCGGATCCGGTGAAGCTGACGGGAGGACTGAACCAATATCAGTACACGCCGAATCCGACGGGGTGGGTGGATCCGTTGGGGCTAGCGTGCCAATGTCCGGGCGATAAAGGTACCGATGGGCCGTACAGTGAAATTGTTCCGGGTGGGGGCTTGGCTGCGCACGAGGCTCAGGGAGGGCATCTAATTAAGAAACATGTCGGTAGAACAGAAAGGCAGTTGGCTAACAGGTTGAAAGCGGAACCAAACATCCCGGCGGCTTCAACGTTTCCTGATCGAACCACTGCTGAATCGGCATCTGCGAGAGCTTTAGATGCTAACAAAGTAAAAATTGAAAAATTCCTGAACGGAAAGAAAGAAAAGACGACTATTACCCATCAGTTTCCTTACCCGGTAGGTGTAAGTTTGCCCAATGGACGCACCGAGAATGTCTCGGCATCAAAGGTATTACTGGTATTGAAAAAGGACACCCGAAGACCTGAGGGATATTTTTTGCTGACAGGATTTCCAGAGATATGAGTAAAGAATTTCCCGAGATACACGATTTTTTTGGAGCGTACTTCCATCAAGATTGGGCGGTCGAGCATGACACGGCTGAGCAGGTAATCGATTCTTTTTTAGCTGATTCTGACCCTGAGGATCTAGTGAAGGTCCAGCATGAACTCAATGTTCTACTAGAACAGAACAAGGATGAGTCTGTGCTGCGAGAGTACTTACTAAAAGAGTTGAGCTGCTACTACTGCTATTGGCGCGCGTGGGAGTCAGGTGAAGCTTGGTTGCGTCATATTGCTAACAAATTGGCTGGTCGCCTTGATCGCCTTTGATAAGTAAAAAAGGACTTCGATATTTCCGGGCAGGCCTTCGGAAGTTTCCTTCGATTACGGGCGCGACCTTCGTAATGCCCGCTCAGCCGTGAACCCCTGACTTGCCGGCCGGTAAAAGGTAAACTTCCCGGCCTTCGCAGGAGCAGCCATGAATTATCGTCACGCCTTCCATGCCGGCAATCACGCCGATGTGTTCAAACACCTGACCTTGACCCGCCTCATCGCCCTGATGTCGCGCAAGGAGCAGCCGTTTGCCTATCTCGATACCCACGCCGGCATTGGTCTGTACGACCTTCAGGGCGATCAGGCCAACCGTACCGGTGAGTACCTGGAAGGCATCGCGCGTTTGTGGGATCAGCCGGATCTGCCGATCCTGACGGCTGATTACATGCAGGTGCTGCACGAGATGAACCCGGATGGCCAGTTGCGCTATTACCCCGGCTCGCCGGAGTTGGCGCGGCGTCTGACCCGCCCGCAAGACCGTGTGTTGCTCAACGAGAAACATCCGGAAGACGGCGTGCTGCTCAAGGACAACATGGCCGGTGATCGTCGGGTCAAGGTGCACCTGGGCGAAGGCTGGCATGTGCCGCGGGCCTTGCTGCCGGTGCCGGAGAAGCGTGCGGTGATGTTGATCGACCCGCCGTTCGAAAAGCTCGACGAGATGCAGCGTTGCGCGGCGTCGTTGAAAGAGGCGATTGGCCGGATGCGCCAGACCGTGGCGGCGATCTGGTATCCGGTGAAGGATCAGCGCGCCTTGCGTCGTTTCTATCAGGATCTGGCCGGCACCGGGGCGCCGAAGTTGTTGCGCGTGGAGTTGCTGGTGCATCCGCTGGATACGCCGAACAGCCTGAACGGCTCCGGGTTGGCGATTGCCAATCCGCCATGGGGGCTGGAGGAGGAATTGCGTGAGCTGCTGCCGTGGTTGTCCCAGAAACTGGGGCAGACCCAGGGTGGGTGGCAGATGGATTGGTTGATTGCCGAGTAACGAGTAGCAGGATCAAAAGATCGCAGCCTGCGGCAGCTCCTACAGATGTATACATTCCTCTGTAGGAGCTGCCGCAGGCTGCGATCTTTTGCGTCAAGCGCTTAAATCGGGCAAGTCACGCCCGTACCGCCAATCCCGCAATAACCTTCCGGATTCTTCGCCAGGTACTGCTGGTGATACGTCTCAGCGAAGTAGAACGTCGGCGCTTCGTCGATTTCGGTGGTGATGATGCCCTTGCCGGCTTTGGTCAGTTCGACCTGGAACACCTGTGCGCTTTTTTTCGCGGCTTCCAGTTGGGGCGGGTTGGTGGCGTAGATCACCGAGCGGTACTGGGTGCCGAGGTCATTGCCCTGGCGCATACCCTGGGTCGGGTTGTGCAGTTCCCAGAACATCTTCAGCAGCTCTTCGTAGCTGACCTTTGCCGGCTCGTAGACCACCAGCACGACTTCGCTATGGCCGGTCAAGCCAGAGCAGACTTCTTCGTAAGTCGGGTTCGGGGTGAAGCCACCCGCGTAACCCACGGCCGTACTGACTACACCTTCACGTTGCCAGAATCTGCGTTCCGCGCCCCAGAAACAGCCAAGGCCGAAGATCGCGAAATCCACGTCCATCGCGAACGGGCCCAGTAGAGGGGCGTCGTGGACGAAGTGTTTTTCCGGCACGGTCATGGGGGTTTCACGGCCAGGCAGAGCTTGTTCTTTGGTAGGGAGCACGTTTTTGTTCACCAGAATTTCCGAGCGCAGAACCATCATCAGTCCTCTCAGTCGTTGGAATATTTAGACATGCAGTTTGCCCGAGTGTCGGCTCGCTGTCAGGCGATTGGGCCGCGCGGGTAGCGTTTGAGCTTCTCGATCAGCTCGGCGCCCGGGATCGGCTGGTCGAACAGGTAGCCCTGGCCGACGTCGCAGCGGTGGCGACGCAGAAAGGTCAGCTGTGCGGACGTTTCGATGCCTTCAGCCACGACCTTGAGTTTCAGGTTGTGGGCCATGGCGATCACCGCGGAGGTGATTTCCATGTCGTCCTGGTTGTCCGGTATTTCGTGAATGAAGCTTCGATCGATCTTAATGATGTCGATGGGGAATTTTTTCAAGTAACTGAGCGACGAGTAACCGGTGCCGAAGTCGTCCATCGCCAGAGTCAGGCCCAGGCGCTTGAGCTGGTCGAGCTGCAAGTGGGTGTCTTCGGTGGCTTCCAGTAGCAGGCCTTCGGTCAGCTCCAGTTCCAGCAAGTGAGCCGGTAGCGCTTCTTCCTTGAGGATGTTGGCGATGGAGGCCACCAGGTCCGGGTCGGAGAACTGCTTGGGCGACAGGTTGATCGCCACCTGCAAATTGCCCAGACCCGCAGCGGTCAGCGCTTTGCTCATGCGGCAGGCCTGGCGGGCGATCCATTTGCCGATCGGGATGATCAGGCCGGTTTCTTCGGCGACGCTGATGAACTGGTCCGGACGGATCATGCCCTTTTCCGGATGATCCCAGCGCAGCAACGCTTCCATGCCCAGCAACCGACCACTGCGCAGACAGAGCTTGGGCTGATAGAACACGTCCAGCTCGTTCTGGGTCAGGGCGCGGCGCAGGTTGTTCTCGACAAACAGCTTGTAGCTGGCCTCGGCGTTCAATGCTTCGGTAAACACCTGCACCTGATGTTTGCCGTTGGCCTTGGCCTTGTGCAGCGCCAACCCGGCGTTGCGCATCAGGGTTTGCGGGTCGCGCCCGTGCAGTGGCGCGCAGGCCAGGCCCACGGAGCCGGTGACGCTGATCAACTGGTTGTCGACGAACATCGGCTTGTCGAGGGTGGTCAGCAACTGGCTGGCGACTTGCTGGCCGACTTCGAGGTCTGTGTTGTCCAGCAGCACCGCAAATTCGTTACTGGCAAACCGCGCCAGGCTGCCGCTCGGGATAAGGCTGTTGCGCAGGCGCCGAGCGAGGCTGATCAGCAGCTTGTCACCGGTCTGGTGGCCGAGGCTGTCGTTGATCCGCTTGAAGTTGTCGATGTCCACCAGCAATAGGCTGATCGGTGTATCGCTGTCTCGGGCGAAGCGTTCATCAAGGTTGCGGATGAACGCCGGGCGGTTGCCGAGGTTGGTCAGGTTGTCGGTGTAGGCCAGGCGCTCGATGCGTTGCTGAGCGAGCTTGGTCTGGGTGATGTCTTCGTAGATGCCGATGTAATGGGTCAGTTCGCGGTTATCGCCATAGACCTTGGAGATCGACAACTGGCCCCAGTAGGGTTCGAGGTTTTTCCGGCGGCTCTTGAATTCGCCCTGCCAGCTGTTGCTCTTGGCCAGCGCGGAGGGCGCGTCGAACAGCAGTTCGCTGAGGTTTTCCAGGGCCGGCAGTTCCGACAGGCGCTGGCCGTGGACTTCTTCGGTGCTGTACTGGGTGATCGCGGTGAAGCTTGGGTTGACGTACTCCACCACGCCATCGCAATTGACCAGCAAAAAGGCGTTGGCGCTTTGTTCGACCGCACGCTGGAACAGGTGCAGGGCGCTGGTGGCGGTGCGTCGATTGTGATTGCTGATGACCTGAGCGAACTGATCCGCCAGTTCACCGGCGAACGCGATTTCGTCCGACTGCCAGGCGCGAGTCGCGCCGGTTTGCTCAAGGCACAATACGCCGACCACTTGGCCGTCGACGCGGATACTGGCGTCGAGCATCGCGTTAACGTCGCGCGGGCGCAGGCTTTCGGCCATTTCCCGGGTGCGCGGGTCGCGCATGGCGTTGTGGGCGTCGATGGCGCGCCCGGTGTGCAAGGCGTCGAGATAGTCGGGGAACACGCTGACGTCGATCGGCTCCGGCAGCAGGTATTCCTGGTTCGTGCGGTGATAGGCCGAGATCGGCACCAGCTTCGAACCTTCCAGATGCCACAGACTGGCGCAGTCGATTTCGTAGATATCGCAGGCGCTGCGGGTGATCAGCTCGGCGGCTTCTTGCAGGGAATTGTTGCTGCTGTAGCGCTGACGGGTCAGCAGCAGGATCAGGTCCTGCTGGGCGCGCACCCGGTCCAGGTGCAGCAGCTGTTCCTGTTGGGCGCGCTGGTTGAGTTCCAGAGCGATTTGCAGGCGCGAGTTCTGGGTTTCCAGATCCAGTGCCGGCAGCAGCGGGTCATCGTCGAACAGGCCATCGATGACCAGCAGGTAGCCACGCAACAGGTGTCGATTGTGTTGTTTGTAGGCTTCGCCCAGTTCCAGCAGGTTCAGGGAACCCGAGGCGGTGTGCAGGGTGTAGCGGATCAGGTAGTGCGTGTGTTCGCTCAGTTGCTGCTGGACTGCGTCATGCAGTTGATAGCGCGCTTCCGGCTCCATCAGGCTGGCGTAGGGCGAACCCACCAGCGCGCACAACTCCACAGCCGGCAGGCCGAATTGTCGTTCGCAATTGGGATCGAGAAACAGCAGTGCCCAGCTCGGTTCATTCAGCCGTTCGAAACGCAGCATGCCGAGCCGCGAGGGCACAGGCAACTGCGTCACTACCTCGGCCACCATACGGCTGGCGGCATCGGGTTGGCTTTTCATATGAAGGGAAACTCGCTTCGAATTTGCTGAACGCGCCGGGCTCTCGCCCTCTTTACTGTTGCCTGCGGCAAGGTTGCATCATTGCGGCACCGACTGACAAGAGACATGAAGGCCAAGTGCTATAAGAATATGTCGGCAGAAGCGAAGATTTCTTCAGTTAATAGAAAAAAGCCAGGCTATTGACTGGGTTTCAACCCTGACTCAAGGCAATGCCTGTCGATTGCAACAGGTTGCCATCCCGATCGTGATAACGCACCTGAATCTGTTCTGCATCGACCATGAGGTGCGCGAAGTTGTCCTGGCTGATCACCTTGCCGGTCAGTTCATGTCGATAATCACCCGCGGCGGTTTGCACCAATGGTTGATCAAGGATAAAGGTGGACGCTTTGGCATAAGGCAGCAGTTTGCTGTTGCACAGCGGCGACGAGACGATGGTATGTACTTCGAAGTCCGGGTCCTCGCTGTGAGTCAGGCGGCTAATCAGGGAGCCGTGAACATCGCCGGAAATGAAGACAACATTCTTGATCCCATGAGTACGGATCGTTTCCAGCAGCCGCAGTCGTTGTTCGGGAAAGGCTTGCCAGGCATCATCACCGAGGCGTTTGCGGTCGGGGTAAAACATCACGCTGGTGACCACGAACTTGACCCGGGCCGGGCTGTGGATCAGCCAGTCGCACAAAGCCTGTTCCTGATCGGTATCAAGGATGCGCCGGTCGGTGTCGCTGAGATTGCGCCGGGTGCGGCTGTCGGTGACAAACCACTCGATATCGCCATTGGCAAACGGGTACCAATATTTTTTTAACGATGGGCTTGTTTGCCCTTGGGTATTCAGTTCATGGGCCGGGCTGTGACTGGCTTGGTATAACTCATAAGCGGTCATGGCGTTCTTGTATAAATGATCATCGGCGCTTTTTTTATTGGCTGGCCAGTTATCTTCTATTTCATGATCGTCAAGGATCATGTAAGTCGGCATGCAGGACATTAACTTTGAGATATGTGGTTGAGAGAACGCCGTGCGGTATTTGGCGAGTATCTCCTGGTATTCCCGATCGGGTGCGATGAAGTTCAAGTCATCGACATAAACCTGGTCGCCGGTCATCAACATGGCATTGATCGGCGGTGTGGTGTTTTGCGCCAGGTTGGCGATGGAAGCGAAGATCCGGTCACCCAAATGCGGTGCAGATGGCACTCCCGCGGTCATGCGCAGGTAGCGACAAGAGCCGACGATGTAGGCCCGTGGGGTGGTGGCTTTGCTGGACTGCGTGCGCAGGCGATAGATGTCCCGAGGCCATTGCACCGGCAGTTCCTGTACGGTTTCTACGGTGTGCACCGGGTTCATGGGCGTGAGCCATCCGGCTTGATATTCGTACTCGGTATCGGCGGCAAGATCGTGGAGAGTGATGACATCCGACATGTCGCGTTCGAGTTTCAGTTGGGTAAATACACCTTTACTCCAGCACTCCTCACCGATACGGCGATAACGAATGCCGGCAAATGCCGAGGTGTTTTTCTGCCAGTTGCCACGTAAAAAAATACGTGCGTGATGTGTTGTTGTGTGGCCAATAATCGGGCCGACAGTAGGCTTGAACATATTCGAGTCCATTCGTTGTTTAGCGTATTGATCAAAGCGGCCAAGTTGTGTGTGTATTAGCCGGTCATGCAACTAAGGCTAGTGATTGAAACGCAAAAGATATCGAGCGGAAACGGACTGAAGTTGTGGGCTATGTCATCCACAAATGTAGGAAGGCATTCTCGACGTGAAATTTCAGGCAAAAAAAGCCCCGCCAAATTGGCGGGGTTGAGGTACGAGCGTGGCGCTCGGAAAACGTGAAACGCGACAGGCCCTCCGGTGAAGGAGGGCCGGCCGGTGTTACAGCAGGATGGTGCGGATGTCCGCCAGCAGATCGCTCAGACGCTTGGTGAAGCGTGCAGCAGCGGCGCCGTTGATCACACGGTGATCGTAGGACAGCGACAGCGGCAGCATCAGTTTCGGCTGGAAGGCTTTGCCGTCCCAGACTGGCTGGATGGTTGCCTTGGAAACACCGAGGATCGCCACTTCCGGCGCGTTGACGATCGGCGTGAAGCCGGTGCCGCCAATGTGGCCGAGGCTGGAAATGGTGAAGCAGGCGCCTTGCATTTCGTCCGACGAGAGCTTCTTGGTCCGGGCTTTTTCAGCCAGGGAAGCAGCTTCGGCGGCCAGTTGCAGCAGGCTCTTCTGGTCGACGTTCTTGATGACCGGTACCAGCAGGCCATCCGGGGTGTCGACGGCGAAGCCGATGTTCACGTATTTCTTGCGGATGATCGCTTTGCCGCTTGGCGCCAGCGAGCTGTTGAAGTCCGGCAGTTCCTTGAGCAGATGCGCGCAGGACTTGAGCAGCAACGGCAGGATGGTCAGCTTGACGCCGGCCTTCTCTGCAACGGCTTTCTGGGCGTTACGGAACGCTTCCAGTTCGGTGATATCCGCCGAGTCGAATTGCGTCACGTGCGGCACGTTCAGCCAGCTGCGGTGCAGGTTGGCAGCGCCGACCTGCATCAGGCGGGTCATCGGCACTTCTTCGATTTCACCGAAGCGGCTGAAGTCCACGACCGGAATCGGCGGGATGCCCGCGCCACCGGTTGCGCCAGCAGCAGCGGCCGGTGCTTCCTTGGCCTTCTGCATCATGGCCTTGACGTAAACCTGCACGTCTTCTTTCAGGATGCGACCGTGCGGACCGCTGGCGCCGACAGCGCTCAGCTCAACGCCGAATTCGCGGGCCAGTTGACGCACGGCAGGGCCGGCGTGAACCTTGGCGCCAGGCTTGGCTGGAGCAGCGGTCGGGGCGACAGCAGGTGCGGCGGCAGGAGCAGCAGCGGCCGGAGCTGGAGCAGCAGCGCTCGGTGCGGCAGCGGCAGGTGCCGGAGCAGCGGCCGGGGCAGCGCCTTTGACTTTCAGCTTCAGGATCAGGTCGCCGGTACCGACTTCGTCATCGAGCTTGATGGAAACGCTTTCCACCACGCCAGCGGCTGGCGATGGAATCTCCATGCTGGCCTTGTCTGATTCCAGAGTGATCAGCGACTGGTCGGCTTCAACGCTGTCGCCGGCCTTGACCAGGACTTCGATGATCTTGGCCTTGCCCGCCGAACCGATGTCCGGAACGTGGATGTCCTGGACGCTGTCGGCAACCGGTGCAGCCGGAGCGGCTGCGGCTGGCGCTGGAGCCGCGGCGGCAGGTGCAGCAGCCTGGGCCGGAGCGGCAGCAGCAGGCGCCGCAGCACCCGCCACTTCCAGGTCCAGAATCAGGTCGCCAGTGCCGACTTCATCGTTGAGCTTGACGCTGATGGCCTTGACCACGCCAGCGGCAGGCGACGGGATTTCCATGCTGGCCTTGTCGGATTCCAGGGTGATCAGCGACTGATCAGCCTCGACGGTGTCGCCGACCTTGACCTGGATCTCGATGATCTGGGCCTTGCCCGCCGAACCGATGTCCGGCACGTGCACTTGCTGAACCGAAGCGGCAGCAGGAGCAGCGGCTGGCGCAGCGGCGGCAGGTGCAGGCGCTGCTTTCTTCTCTTCAGCCTTGGCGGCCGGGGCAGCAGCCGCAGGCGCCGTAGCAGCGGCACCTTCAACTTCCAGCTCCAGCAGTTCGTCGCCTTCTTTCAGGCGATCGCCCAGCTTCACTTTCAGGCTCTTGATGATACCGGCCTTCGGCGCAGGCACTTCCATGCTCGCCTTGTCCGACTCAAGTGTCAGGATGCTCTGGTCGGCTTCGATACGGTCGCCGACCTTCACAAATAGTTCAATTACTTCACCTTCACCGCTGCCGATGTCAGGTACGCGAATGAGTTCGCTCACAGAATCTCTCCTCAGCAGTCCAGTGGGTTGCGTTTTTCCGGGTTGATACCGAACTTGGCGATGGCTTCAGACACCACCTTAGGTTCGATGTCACCACGGTCAGCCAGTGCTTCCAGGGCTGCCAACACCACGAAATGACGGTCGACTTCGAAGAAATGACGCAGTTTTTTGCGGCTGTCGCTGCGGCCGAAACCGTCGGTGCCCAGGACTTTGAATTCCTTGGACGGTACCCACTGACGGATCTGCTCGGCGAACAGTTTCATGTAGTCGGTAGAGGCGATGACCGGACCTTTACGGCCGTTCAGGCACTCTTCCACATAGCTCAGCTTAGGCTTCTGGCCCGGGTGCAGACGGTTGGTGCGCTCAACGGCCAGGCCGTCGCGACGCAGTTCGTTGAAGCTGGTAACGCTCCATACGTCGGCGCCGACGTTGAACTGTTCACGCAGGATCTTCGCTGCTTCACGGACTTCACGCAGGATGGTGCCGGAGCCCATCAGCTGAACGTGGTGCGCCGCTTCGCGGGTGTCTTCTTCAAGCAGGTACATGCCCTTGACGATGCCTTCCTCGACACCGGCCGGCATGGCAGGCTGTTGGTAGGATTCGTTCATCACGGTGATGTAATAGAAGATGTCCTGTTGCTCTTCGGTCATCTTCTTCATGCCGTCCTGGATGATCACCGCCAGCTCGTAGCCGTAGGTTGGATCAAAGGTGCGGCAGTTCGGGATGGTGGCAGCCAGGATATGGCTGTGACCGTCTTCGTGTTGCAGGCCTTCGCCGTTCAGCGTGGTACGACCGGCGGTGCCGCCAATCAGGAAACCACGGGTACGGCTGTCGCCGGCAGCCCAGGCCAGGTCGCCGATACGCTGGAAGCCGAACATCGAGTAGAAGATGTAGAACGGCAGCATTGGCTGGTTGTGGCTGGAGTACGAAGTACCGGCCGCGATGAAGGAGCTCATGGCGCCCGCTTCGTTGATGCCTTCTTCGAGGATCTGGCCCTTCTTGTCTTCCTTGTAGAACATCACCTGGTCTTTATCGACTGGCTCGTAGAGCTGGCCGACGGACGAGTAGATGCCCAACTGACGGAACATGCCTTCCATACCGAAGGTACGGGCTTCGTCCGGGATGATCGGAACGATGCGCGGGCCGATGTCCTTGTCCTTCACCAGCTGCGCGAGGATCCGCACGAATGCCATGGTGGTGGAAATTTCACGGTCGCCCGAGCCGTCGAGGATAGCCTTGAGGGTATCCAGTGGCGGAGTCGGAACGCTGAAGCTTTGCGCGCGACGCTGTGGCACGAAACCGCCCAGTGCAGTGCGACGCTCGCTCAGGTAGCGGGCTTCGGCGCTGTTCGGCTGCGGCTTGAAGAACGGCAGGTTTTCCAGCTCTTCGTCTTTTACCGGGATGTCGAAGCGGTCACGGAACAACTTCAGGCTGTCGACATCGACTTTCTTGGTGTTGTGTGCGGTGTTTTTCGCTTCGCCGGCACCGGTGCCATAACCCTTGATGGTCTTGGCCAGGATGACGGTAGGTTGTTCTTTGTGGTTGACCGCTTCGTGGTACGCCGCGTAGACCTTGTACGGGTCGTGGCCGCCACGGTTGAGTTTCCAGATCTCGTCGTCGGACAGGTCTGCAACCATCGCCTTGAGTTCCGGCGAGTTGAAGAAGTGTTCACGCACGAACGCGCCGTCTTTGGCTTTGTAGTTCTGGTACTCGCCGTCGATGACTTCGTCCATGCGGCGTTGCAGGATACCGTCGACGTCTTTGGCCAGCAGTGGGTCCCAGAAACGGCCCCAGATGACTTTGGTCACGTTCCACTGAGCGCCGCGGAACACGCCTTCGAGTTCCTGGATGATCTTGCCGTTGCCGCGAACCGGGCCGTCGAGGCGCTGCAGGTTGCAGTTGATGACGAAGATCAGGTTGTCGAGCTTCTCGCGGCCAGCCAGCGAGATCGCGCCCAGGGATTCCGGCTCGTCGCACTCGCCGTCGCCCAGGAAGCACCAGACTTTTTGCTTGCCTTCAGGGATGAAGCCGCGGGCTTCCAGGTACTTCATGAAACGTGCCTGGTAGATAGCCTGGATCGGGCCCAGACCCATGGATACAGTCGGGAACTGCCAGAAGTCAGGCATCAGCCAAGGGTGCGGGTAGGACGACAGGCCCTGACCGTCGACTTCCTGGCGGAAGTTGTTCATCTGGTCTTCGGTGATGCGGCCTTCCATGAACGCACGGGCGTAAACGCCTGGCGAGGTATGGCCCTGGAAGTAGATCAGGTCGCCGCCGTGTTCGTCGGTCGGAGCCTGGAAGAAGTAGTTGAAGCCGATGTCATACAGGGTCGCACTGGAGGCGAAGCTGGAGATGTGACCGCCGAGGTCAGAATCTTTCAGGTTCGTACGCATTACCATGGCCATCGCGTTCCAGCGTACCAGCGAGCGAATGCGGCGTTCCATGAACAGGTCGCCAGGCATGCGTGCTTCGTGGGTAACCGGGATGGTGTTGCGGTAAGGCGTGGTGATGGCGTAAGGCAACTGCGAACCGCTGCGGGTTGCGAGTTCACCCATACGGGTCATCAGATAGTGAGCACGGTCTTCGCCTTCTTTGTCGAGAACCGATTCCAGGGCGTCCAGCCATTCCTGGGTTTCGACGGGATCGAGGTCTTGCATGGCTTGCTCCAGGGCGGAAAGGCTACCAGAATCGGTTGCCTGAGTTAGCGACTGGCCTTGTGGGCAGACGTTATGAATTCTTGGATTGCCGATAGGTTGTTCCGGCGGTGTGTAGTTTTACTACAAATGATCCGGCATTTCAGCCTTACTAATGTATATACGAGTAGTAAAACTACAGATGAGCGGCTTGTGGCCCCCGACTGTGTTGTGAGAATAATCGTTAAGGTTGGTCTTTTTCCAACTGTATAAGGTGAAAGCTTGATGTTGGCTGCCAATAATAAAGAAATTTCAGCTATTTCTAACTTTTGTTCGACACTCAATCAGGTAGTGGGTTTGCGAGATTCACTACATGCAGCCCGTTGCACGCCGATCAAGGATAGACCATGAGCCTCCCTTCGCTTGCCCAACTGCCCGCCATTCTGTTGCCGTTTGTCACCCGCGCCGAGCAGTCGTTCCGTACCGCCGTCGCCGCTCTGGATGACGATCATGGCCTGTCGACCTGGACGCCTGAGCGCTGGGCGCAATTTGCCCGCGTGACCGCCGCCAGCGATTTCGTGATTGAACAGAGCGTGCGTGACCCTTTGATGTTGCTGGAGCTGGTGCGCTCTGGCGAACTGGATCGCAGCTTTGCCCCCGGCGAGTTGCGCGCGCAGATCGCTGCGGCGACGAACGCTGCCGAAACCGATGATCAGCTCGGTCGTGCCTTGCGCCGTCAGCGCACTCGCCACCAGGTGCGCATCATCTGGCGCGATCTCAACCGCCAGGCCGATTTGGTCCAGACCTGCCGCGACCTCTCGGACATGGCCGACGCCAGCATCGATCAGGCCTATCAATGGTTGTACACGCGCCATTGCCAGCAATTCGGCGTGCCCACCGGGCGACGCAGCGGCGAGCCGCAGCAGATGGTCGTCCTGGGCATGGGCAAGCTCGGTGCGGTGGAACTCAATCTGTCGTCGGACATCGACCTGATCTTCGCCTACCCCGAGGGCGGCGAAACGGTCGGCGTGAAGCGACCGCTGGATAACCAGGAATTTTTCATCCGTCTCGGCCAGCGCCTGATCAAGGCCCTGGACCCGATGACCGTCGACGGTTTTGTGTTCCGCGTCGACATGCGTTTGCGCCCCTACGGTTCGGCGGGTGCGCTGGTGCTGAGTTTTAACGCGCTGGAGCAGTATTACCAGGATCAGGGCCGCGACTGGGAACGCTACGCGATGATCAAGTCGCGGGTGGTGGCCGGCGATCAAGTGGCCGGCGCGCAACTGCAAGAAATGCTGCGGCCGTTCGTTTATCGGCGCTATCTGGATTTTTCTGCCATCGAAGCGCTGCGCACCATGAAGCAGCTGATCCAGCAGGAAGTGCGGCGCAAGGGCATGGCCGACAACATCAAGCTCGGTTCCGGCGGCATTCGTGAAGTGGAATTTATCGCCCAGGCCTTTCAGCTGATCCACGGCGGTCGCGACTTGAGCCTGCAGCAACGCCCGCTGTTGAAAGTGCTGAACACCCTGGAAGGTCAGGGTTACCTGCCGCCAGCGGTGATCAGCGAACTGCGCGAAGGCTACGAATTCCTGCGCTACACCGAACATGCGATCCAGGCGATCGCCGACCGCCAGACCCAGATGCTGCCGGATGGCGCTCAGGATCAGGCGCGCATTGCCTTTATGTTGGGTTTTGACGATTGGCCGGCGTTTCATGAGCAATTAATGTACTGGCGCGGCCGTGTGGCCTGGCATTTCGGTCAGGTGATCGCCGATCCCGATGAAGAGCAGGGTGCCGAAAGCGAAGTGGTGGTCGGTGGTGAATGGCTGCCGCTGTGGGAAGAAGCCCAGGACGAAGAAGCGGCCTGCCGTCAGCTGGAGGAGGGCGGATTTACCGATGCCCCGAAAGCGCTGAAGGCCTTGGCCGGCTTGCGCAGCAGCCCGCAATTGCGTGCCATGCAGCGTCTGGGGCGCGAGCGTCTTGATGCCTTTATTCCGCGTTTGCTGGCGCAAGCCGTGGAGCACGCCAATCCCGATCTGGTGCTGGAACGAGTGCTGCCACTGGTGGAAGCCGTCGCCCGCCGTTCTGCTTATCTCGTTTTGCTGACCGAAAACCCCGGCGCACTGCGCCGCTTGCTGACTTTGTGCGCGGCGAGCCCGTGGATCGCCGAGCAGATCACCCGTTTCCCGTTGCTGCTCGACGAACTGCTCAACGAAGGCCGGTTGTTCAAGCCGCCCTTGGCGCCGGAGTTGGCCGCCGAATTGCGCGAGCGGCTGACGCGGATTCCCGAGGACGACCTCGAACAGCAAATGGAAGCCTTGCGTCACTTCAAACTGGCGCACCGCTTGCGGGTCGCAGCTTCGGAAATCGCCGGTAGCCTGCCGTTGATGAAAGTCAGCGATTACCTGACCTGGCTCGCCGAAGCGATTCTTGAGCAAGTATTGGCCCTGGCCTGGCGGCAGACTGTCGCCAAGTACGGCACGCCGCTGCGCACCGATGGCAGCTTGTGCGATCCGGGTTTCATTATTGTCGGTTATGGGAAAGTCGGTGGCCTGGAACTCGGGCATGGTTCTGACCTGGACCTGGTGTTTATCCACGACGGTGATCCGCAGGCGGAAACCGACGGACCGAAACCGATCGATGGCGCGCAATTTTTCACCCGGCTCGGGCAGCGGATCATTCACTTGCTGACGGCGCAAACCAACTCAGGTCAGCTGTATGAAGTGGACATGCGCCTGCGACCGTCCGGCGCGTCGGGGCTGTTGGTGAGTTCTCTGGGTGCGTTTTCCCGCTATCAGGAAAATGAAGCCTGGACCTGGGAACATCAGGCGCTGGTGCGCGCGCGGGTGTTGGTGGGCAGCGAAGATGTCGGTCGCGCATTCGAGCAGGTTCGCGCCGCAATTCTGGGTAAAACGCGCGATTTGCCGAAGCTGCGCCAGGAGGTCAGCGAGATGCGCGCCAAGATGCGCGATAACCTCGGCAGCAAGAGCACGGCGGCCGGCACCGGGGCGAATGCCTTCGAAGCCACGGCGCCCTTCGACCTCAAGCAGGACGCCGGAGGTATCGTCGATATTGAATTTATGGTGCAATACGCGGCCCTGGCGTGGTCCGAAACACACCCGCCATTGCTGCGCTGGACGGACAACATCCGCATTCTGGAAGAGCTGGAACACGAAGGGTTGATGCCCGTCGAAGATGCCAGTCTGTTGCGTGAAGCCTATAAGGCTTACCGCTCCGCCGCTCACCGGCAGGCCTTGCAGAAGGACGCCGGGGTGATACCGGGCGATCAGTTTGCGGACGAACGGCGACAGGTCATGCGGATCTGGCGTGAGCTGGGATTGTAGGAGCGAGCTTGCTCGCGATGGTCGTTAACGATGACTTGGCTAACCTGATACCCCACGGTGTGCTCAGGTTCATCGCGAGCAGGCTCGCTCCCACAGTAGATTTGCAGTGTTTTGTAGAATTCACGAGGCGGGGAGGCATTAGCCTCCCCGGCTCGTTTATGGAAACCACATGAAAATTCTGATCGTTGGGCCCAGTTGGGTCGGTGACATGGTGATGGCGCAGACACTGTTTCAGTGTCTCAAGCAACGCCACCCGCAATGCGAAATCGACGTGCTGGCCCCCGAGTGGAGCCGGCCGATTCTTGAGCGCATGCCCGAAGTTCGCCAGGCCTTGAGCTTCCCGCTCGGCCACGGCGCGCTGGAGCTGGCAACGCGTCGGCGCATCGGCAAATCCCTGGCCGGCCAGTACGACCAGGCGATCCTGTTGCCCAATTCCTTGAAGTCGGCGCTGGTGCCGTTCTTCGCGGGTATTCCAAAGCGCACCGGTTGGCGTGGCGAATTCCGCTACGGCCTGCTCAATGATGTGCGCACGCTGGACAAAGAACGTTATCCGCTGATGATCGAGCGCTTCATGGCGCTTGCCTATGAGCCCGGTTTCGATTTGCCTCAGCCGTATCCGCGCCCGAGCCTGCAGATCGATCCGGTGACCCGCGAGGCGGCACTCGCCAAATTCGACCTGACCCTTGATCGCCCGGTGTTGGCGCTGTGCCCCGGCGCCGAGTTCGGCGAATCCAAGCGCTGGCCGTCCGAGCACTACGCCAAGGTCGCCGAAGCGAAAATTCGCGAGGGTTGGCAGGTCTGGCTGTTCGGTTCGAAAAACGATCATGCCGTGGGTGAAGACATCCGTTCGCGGCTGATTCCCGGTTTGCGCGAAGAGTCGGTGAATCTCAGTGGCGGCACCTCGCTAGCCGAGGCCATCGACTTGTTGTCCTGCGCCGATTCGGTGGTGTCCAACGATTCCGGACTGATGCACGTCGCTGCCGCGTTGAACCGCCCGCTGGTGGCGGTCTACGGTTCGACCTCGCCGGGCTTCACGCCGCCGCTGGCCGAGCATGTCGAGATCGTGCGCCTGGGCATCGAATGCAGCCCTTGCTTCGACCGCACGTGCCGTTTCGGCCATTACAACTGCCTGCGCCAGCTGATGCCGCAAGCGGTGAACGAAGCCTTGCAGCGTTTGCAGGGCACTGTGGTCGAGGTCAAATAGTTTGCGCGTACTGCTGATCAAGACTTCATCGCTGGGCGACGTGATTCACGCGTTGCCGGCGCTGACCGACGCGGCGCGGGCGATTCCCGGCATCAAATTCGACTGGGTGGTGGAAGAAGGCTTCGCCGAAATCCCGACCTGGCACCCGGCGGTGGGCAAGGTGATTCCGGTGGCGATCCGTCGCTGGCGCAAGAACATCTGGCAAACCATCAAGAGCGGTGAGTGGAAGCGTTTCAAGCAAAGCCTTCGCGCGACTAAATACGATTTGGTCATCGATGCCCAGGGCCTGCTGAAAAGCGCTTTGCTGACCCGTTATGTGAAAGCGCCCGTGGCAGGCCTCGATAAAGCGTCCGCGCGCGAGCCGATCGCTGCACGTTTCTACAATCGACGCCTGGCGGTTGCCCGTGGTCAGCACGCAGTGGAGCGGGTGCGGCAGTTGTTCGCCATCGCCCTGGGCTACGACCTGCCCAAAGGTTTGGGTGACTATGGCTTGAGTGTCGAGCGCCTGGTGGAATTGCCGCGCAAGAATCCTTACGTGCTGTTCCTGCACGGCACCACCTGGGACACCAAACACTGGCCTGAAGCCTATTGGCGTGAGCTGACCGAACGTGTCGGCTATCTCGGTGTAGGCGTGAAACTGCCGTGGGGCAACGCGGCGGAGAAGGCCCGCGCCGAGCGCATCGCCGCGGGTTTCAAACATGCCGAAGTGTTGCCGAAGCTGAATCTGGCCGGTGTCGGCAAGGTGCTGGCCGGCGCGCAGGCGTGCGTGGCGGTGGACACCGGTCTCGGTCACCTGGCCGCTGCGCTGGATGTGCCGACGCTGTCGCTGTTCGGTCCGACCAACCCCGGCCTGACCGGCGCCTATGGCAAGTCGCAGATTCACCTGGCCAGCGACTTCCCGTGCGCGCCGTGCCTGCAAAAGAAATGCACTTATCAACCGACGGCTGAAGATGCCCGTCAGTTTGACCTTAAGCGCGAGTGGCCACTGTGCTTCACGCGTCTGAATCCCGAGCGTGTCGCCAGCCGACTGAGCACGTTGTTACTGGCTGAGGAGTTGCGCTGATGCAATTGGCATTTGTCCTGTACAAGTACTTTCCGTTTGGTGGCTTGCAGCGCGACTTCATGCGCATCGCCCTGGAGTGCCAGAAGCGCGGCCACCAGATCCGTGTCTACACGCTGATCTGGGAAGGCGACGTGCCGCCGGGGTTCGAAGTGCTGGTGGCGCCGGTCAAGGCGTTCTTCAACCATCGTCGCAACGAAAAGCTCAGCGAGTGGATGGAAGCGGACCTGGCCAAGCGTCCGGTGGACCGTCTGATCGGCTTCAACAAGATGCCGGGCCTGGACGTCTACTACGCCGCCGACGGTTGTTTCGAAGACAAGGCGCAGAACCTGCGTAACTCGCTGTACCGCCGCTGGGGTCGCTATCGCCACTTCGCCGAGTACGAACGCGCGGTGTTCGCCAAAGATGCAAAGACTGAAGTGCTGATGATTTCCGAAGTGCAGCAGCCGCTGTTCATCAAACATTACGACACGCCGCTGGAGCGCTTCCATCTGCTGCCGCCGGGCATCGCCCAGGACCGTCGCCGTCCAGCGGATGCTGATGAAATTCGCGCCGGGTTCCGCGCCGAATTCAACCTCAAGGACGATGAGCTGTTGCTGGTGCAGATCGGCTCCGGGTTCAAGACCAAGGGTGTGGATCGCAGCCTCAAGGCGCTGGCGGCATTGCCCGCTGATCTGAAGAAACGCACCCGGCTGTTTGTAATCGGTCAGGACGACCCCAAATTGTTCCAGATGCAGAGCGCCACATTGGGGCTTGGCGACAACGTGACGTTCCTCAAGGGTCGCAGCGATATTCCGCGTTTCCTGTTGGGCGCCGATCTGTTGATTCACCCGGCATACAACGAAAACACCGGCACCGTGCTGCTTGAAGCGCTGGTGGCCGGGTTGCCGGTATTGGTGAGCGCAGTCTGTGGTTACGCCCATTACATTGCCGAGGCCGATGCCGGCCTGGTACTGGACGAACCGTTCGAACAGGCGCAACTGACACAGTACCTGACCGGCATGTTGAACGACGCTCAAGCACGGGCGGCCTGGAGCCGCAACGGTCTGGCCTTCGCCGAGACGGCCGACCTCTACAGCATGCCGCAGCACGCGGCCGATGTGATTCTGGCGGAGCACGCTTAAATGAAGTTGATGCTGGCTGAACCGTTCAAGAGCCTTTGGGCCGGACGCGACCCGTTCGCCGAAGTCGAAGGCTTGCAGGGCGAGGTATACCGCGAACTTGAAGCTCGCCGGACCCTGCGCACTGAAGTGGACGGCAACGGGTTTTTCGTGAAGATCCACCGTGGAATTGGCTGGGGCGAAATCTTCAAGAACCTGCTCACCGCCAAATTGCCGGTACTCGGTGCAGGCCAGGAGTGGATCGCCATCCAGCGCCTGCAAGAAGTCGGCGTGCCAACCATGACCGCCGTCGCTTACGGCGAAAAGGGCAGCAACCCGGCGGATCAGCATTCGTTCATCGTCACCGAAGAACTGGCACCGACCGTCAGCCTCGAAGACTTCAGCATCAACTGGAGCAAGCAGCCGCCCGAGCCAAAACTCAAGCGTGCACTGATCGCTGAAGTGGCGCGCATGACCGGCATGATGCACCGCGCCGGGGTCAATCACCGCGACTGCTACATCTGCCACTTTCTGCTGCACACCGACAAACCGGTGACCGCTGAAGACTTCAAACTCTCGGTGATCGACCTGCACCGCGCCCAAACCCGTCCGGCGATCACCGCGCGCTGGCGCAACAAGGATCTGGCGGCGCTGTACTTTTCGGCGCTGGATATCGGCCTGACCCGTCGCGACAAATTTCGCTTCCTCAAAGGCTATTTCCAGCAACCGCTGCGGCAGATTCTCAGTGAGGAAGCCGGACTGTTGAGCTGGCTCGAAGGCAAGGCCAACAAACTCTACGATCGCAAGCAGCGATACGGGGACGCCCTCTGATGGCGGGTTGGAAACTGGAGCCTGAGTACCGGGACCTGGCGGACGATTTCGGCAGCCTCGAAGCGGTATTTGCGCTTGAGGGCGAGCGCCTGACCCGCGACCCGTTGTCCGAGGTCATCCGCGTTCAGCGCAATGGCGTCAATTATTACGTAAAACGCTACGTGGGTGCCGGCAAGGGCTTGCGCCGTTATCTGGGCAAGCCCCGGGTGAAGATGGAATGGCAGAACCTCAAGCGCTTCGCCAAGTGGGGGATTCCCACCGCCGAAGTGGTGGCGTGGGGGTTGGAACGTCGTGGTGCAGCGTACGATCGTGGCGCAATGATTACCCGTGAATTGCCAAATACCGAGGATTTGTCGGCGCTGGCCGAGCGGCACGATCCCAAGCTCGCCGACCGCGCCTGGGTCGACACCGTCAGCCGCCAGTTGGCCGGCTACACCCGGACCATGCACGAGCACCGTTTCACCCATAACGATTTGAAGTGGCGCAACCTGCTGATCGACGACCATGCCCGGTTGTTCCTGATCGATTGTCCGAACGGCGATTTCTGGAGCGGTTTCTGGCTCAAGTACCGCATCACCAAGGACCTGGCCTGCCTGGACAAGGTCGCCAAGTATCAATTGTCGACCACCCAGCGCCTGCGCTTTTATCTGCAATATTGCCAACGGACCCGGCTCAATGCCGCCGACAAGAAGCGCATCCGGCACGTGGTGAGATTTTTCGAGGGACGCGAATGACTGATTTTCTGGCTGCCGAAGACCGTGCGTTGCTTGAACGCCACGGCCTCGGTACGTTCGACGCACTGTGGGCCCGGCAACTCGAAGCCGTGGACGAGCCCAACACCCTTCGCGGTGGCTGGAGCAGCGTGTTTCGACTCGATCTGGAGGGTCAGGGCTTTTACCTCAAGCGCCAGAGCAACTACCAGATGCACACGTTGCACGCGCCCTTCGGTGAGCCGAGCTTCGCCCGGGAATTTCGCAACATCAGCCGCTATGAAAGACTCGGTATTCCGGCGCTGAAGGCGGCGTTCTTCGGAGAGCGCAAAGTCGACGGCGAGGTCCGGGCAGTCTTGCTCACCCGCGCTCTGGACGGTTGGGATGATCTGGATTCGTTGTTGCAGCGCTGGTCGGAGCTGAGCGAGGCGCAACACAACGCCATCATGCAGGCCTGCGGAAAACTGGCGCAGCGCCTTCACGGCAAGCGTCAGGTGCATGGCTGCTTTTATCCCAAGCACATTTTTCTGTGCGCCTCCGGCGACGGCTATCAGGCCCAACTGATCGATCTGGAAAAGACCCGGCCGTTACTGTTCGGTCAGCGTGACCGGGTCAAGGATCTGGAGCCTCTGTTGCGACGGGCGCCCGAGTGGAGCGAAGCACAGTTGCGCATTTTGCTGGCCGCGTATCTGGAACAGCCGCAGGACAGTTCGCTGATCGACACTTGGCTCAATCGCCTGACCGCACGGCGTAACCGCAAGGGGAAACGTTGATGCGTTTGTCAGAACTGAAGAATGCCGGCCGCAGCCCGACGCTGCCGCTGAGCCTTTCACTGGCCGATGCCGCCGGACCGGCGGATTTGCAACTGCTGAGTCTGTTGCGGGTGTTGCCCGGGCAGCGATATGTCGGTGCCGGTGTCTGGCGTGGCCGTCCGGTGCTGGCCAAATTGTTGGTCGGTGCCAAAGCGGCGCGGCATTTTCAGCGGGAACTGGATGGCGTGCGCCTGCTGGCGGCGCAAGGCTTGACCACACCGCTGCTGTTGGCCGATGGGCTCAAGGACGGCGAGGGTGGTTGGCTGTTGTTCGAGTTTCTGGAAAACGCCGCCAGCCTCGGTGATGCCTGGCAGCAGGTCGAGCACCTACCGGTGTTGGCCGATGAGCAAACGGCGGTGCTGGCGCAAGCCTTGGGCGCGATCGGCCAGATGCACCGCAAAGGCCTGTGGCAGGAAGACCTGCACCTGGACAACCTGCTGCGCCAGGGCAATCGTCTGTATTTGATCGATGGCGCCGGAATCTGCACCGAAACGCCAGGCCAGCCGCTGTCGCGACAGAAAGTCCTGGAAAACCTCGGGGTGTTTTTCGCTCAATTGCCCAAATCGCTGGAGCCGTTTACCGAAGAGTTGTTGGTCTACTACCTGCTGAGCAATGGCGAGCATGCCTTGCCCATGGAAGCGTTACAGAAGCAGATCGACAAGGTCCGCAGCTGGCGCCTCAAGGACTTCCTCATCAAGGTCGGTCGCGAATGCACGCTGTTCAGCGTCCAGCGCGACGCGTTCGGCTTGCGGGCGATTCGTCGCGAGGAAGAAGCGGCGATGTTGCCGGTGCTGGAACAGGCCGATGCCTTGCTCGATCAGGGCCACTTGTACAAGACCGGCGGCGCGGCAAGCGTCGGCAAGGTCGAGGTGGATGGCCGCACGCTGGTGATCAAGCGCTACAACATCAAGGGGTTTGCCCACTGGCTCAAACGCTTCTGGCGCCCGAGCCGCGCCTGGCACTCCTGGCGCGAAGGCAATCGCCTGGCGTTCCTCGGGATTGCCACACCCAAGCCGCTGGCGTTGCTGGAAAAGCGCTTTCTGTGGTTGCGCAGCCGCGCGTATCTGATCACCGAACATCTGCCTGGGCCGGACATCATCGAGCGCTTTGCGCCGTATGCTGAAAGCGGTGACGCACCGGAATCCGAACTGGCGGCACTGGATCATTTGTTTGCCGAACTGATTCGTGAGCGCATCAGTCATGGCGACTTCAAGGGTCACAACCTGTTCTGGCAGGAGGACCGCTGGGCGCTGATCGATCTGGATTCGATGTGCCAACACGGTTCGCTCGCCAGTTTTGCACCGGCGTATGCGCGAGATCGGGCGCGGTTCATGCGGAATTGGCCGGAAAGCAGTGCGCTGTATCAGGTTATCGATCAGCGTTTGCCCAAGGACATTTCCAGCGCGGCCTGAATCGGGCCTTCGGCCCTATCGCGAGCAGGCTCGCTCCTACAAGGGATCTGGGTTGAGTACATCATTTGTGTTCGCCGCTGACCAACTGTAGGAGCGAGCCTGCTCGCGATGAGGCCCGAAAGGTCGCTCGAGAAATGGGACAAGTCCTTGTGAACCGTCCTACGTAATCTTCGGAAGCCATGAACTGTGGCCCGATCCACCCCGATGCTAGTTTGCCCTGACGTTCTCGGAGGGCAGACTTTGACAATAAAAATGGCAGTTGCATCGGGCGCTATCTCGCTGGCTTTGACCGGCTGCGGGACCGCCGTAACGGTTCTGCAGGGCGATTCCGACGCGGCCCAAGGGCTGCGAAGGCAAAAAACCTATTGCCAGTCCATTCCCAGGGTTTACAGCGGCCTCTCCTACGATTTCTTTGTGTTGAATGCACCGCCCGATCCCACGGGAATCCTCGTACCACTTGTATTGCTGGACCTGACCTTGTCCGGCGCTCTGGACACCGTTGTCTTGCCGTACACGATTTACCGGCAAGGCGTGGACGGCAATATCCTTATCTACTGGCGACCCGCGCGCGGATAAACACCGGCAAGGTCATGGCCGAAAAAGCACGCCGTTAGCCGCTAGAGGCTTGCCGCCGCTTTTAAGCTATAATCCCGCCCTTTAGCTGTCTCTCGCCCCTTGCGAGGGCACATTAATTTTTGAGGCGCGTTGCGCCTGCACGCAGACTAAAGAGGCTAGACCCCTGTGGCATTGACGATTCTTGGCCTGTCCGGCGCCCTTAGCCATGATCCTTCCGCAGCCTTGTACATCGACGGCAAGCTGGTCGCGGCGGCTGAAGAAGAGCGCTTTGTGCGCGATAAACATGCAAAGAACCGCATGCCCTACGAATCGGCGAAGTTCTGCCTGGAACAGGCCGGCATCAAGCCTTCGGACGTTGACGTGGTAGCGATCCCGTTCGCTCCGATCAGCCTGTTCGGCAAGGCTCGCTGGCAGTACGCCAAGCGTTACTGGTACGCCCCGGATCGTGCGCTCGACGCGATCCTGATGGGCAACCGTCGCTACAAGCGCTATCGCAACAAGATCGTCTGGTGCCTGGAACAACTGGGTTTCGATCCGAAGAAGATCAAGATCGAGCCGGTCGAACATCACCTGGCCCACGCCTCCAGCGCTTATCACTGCTCCGGTTTCAAAGAGAAAACCGCGATCCTGGGCATCGACGGCAAGGGTGAGTACGCCACGACCTTCTTCGGTTATGGCGAAAACGGCAAGATCCACAAGATCAAGGAATTCTTCGATCCGGACTCCCTCGGCGGCCTTTACGGCGCGATCACCGAGTTCCTCGGTTTCGATATGCTCGACGGTGAGTTCAAGGTCATGGGCATGGCGCCGTACGGCGACGCCAGCAAATACGATTTTTCGCGCTTGGCCTCGTTCGAAAACGGCGAGCTGGTAATCAACACCGACTACGCCAACGTCATCGGCCTGCGTCGTTATAAAGAGAAGGGCAAGGGTTATTACTTCTCGCCGAAGCTGATCGAGTGGCTGGGTCCGAAGCGCGAAGGCGACATCGCCGACGAGCCGTACATCCACTACGCCGCCAGCATTCAAGCGCTGTTCGAAAAAATTTCGCTGCAGATGATCGACCACTACCTGGGCGACGTGCTCAAGGAAACGGGCAAACTGGCCTATGCCGGTGGCTGTGCGTTGAACGTCAAGTTGAACCAGAAAATCATTGCCCGCGACGACGTCAAAGAGCTGTTCGTACAGCCTGCGTCCGGTGATGCCGGCACCGCCGTCGGTGCTGCTGCCTATGTGTCTCACGCCCGTGGCGTACCGGTCGAGAAGATGGAACACGTCTACCTCGGCCCGTCGTACAGCAACGAAGACGTGATTGCCGCGTGCGCCCGTCACGAGAACAAGCCGACCTGGCGCAAGCTTGACAACATGCCGGAGCAGATCGCCAGGATCATGGTCGATGGCAACCCGGTGGCCTGGTTCCAGGGCCGCATGGAGTTCGGTCCGCGCGCACTCGGCGGTCGTTCGATCATCGGTTGCCCGAGCATTCCCGGCGTGGCTGACCGCATCAACCACCAGATCAAGTTCCGCGAGCGCTGGAGGCCTTTCTGCCCGTCGATGCTCGACACCGTCGCGCCACAGATGATCAAGATCGATCACCCGGCACCGTTCATGACTTTCACCTTCGAAGTGGCGGAAGAGTGGAAAACCCGCGTGCCGGAAGTCGTCCACGAAGACGGCACTTCCCGGGCCCAGGTGCTCAAGCGCGAATACAACCCGCGCTACTACGACATGATGAAGGCGCTGGAAGTACTGACCGGCAACGGCGTGTCGCTGAACACCTCGCTCAACCGTCGTGGCGAACCGATGATCTGCTCGCCGACCGATGCACTGAACATGTTCTTCGGATCGGATCTACAGTATCTGATCATGGAAGACATCCTGGTGGTCAAAGAGGGCGCGAACACCTATGACACGCTCGGCTGAACGCCATGTGTTGCAGTTCTGCCACGGCTATGACGGGCCGTTTCTGGACTGTGCCCGGCAGTACGCCAGCCTGTTCGCGGGGACCGGTTATCGCGTGACCACGGTGTTTCTCACCGGGGTCGCCGACGCCGAAGTCGCCGCGGGTTGCGCTTCCGACGAAGTGTTGTTCATGGAATACAGCTCCAGGGCCATTCGTGGCCTGAAGCTGGGTGCCATCGGCGATCTGCGCAAGATCGCCGCTTCACGCAATTTCAGTTTCTGCATCGCCCATCGCTTCAAGCCGATCTACATCGCCTTGCTCGGCACGTCGTTGCCGGTGATTGGCGTGCATCACGCGTTTGACGATTACAAACGCGGCACGCGCAAGCTGTTCGCGCAGATTTTCCGCAAGCGCCTGAGCCTGCTCGGGGTGTCCGATGCGGTGCGCGATGACATGCGCCGTTGCCTGCCAAAGTGGTCGGCGTCGCGGATTCAGACGCTCTACAACCGTATCGATGTGCAAACGTTGCAGGACAGCCAGGTGACGGCTCGCGAGGCTCGGGAAATTCTCGGGCTGGCGCCGGATGCCTGGGTGGTCGGCAACGTCGGACGGCTGCATCCGGACAAGGATCAGGCCACATTGCTGGACGGTTTTGCCGCGGCGCTGCCGGGGTTGCCGGCCAGCAGCCAGTTGGTGATTCTCGGTAGCGGCCGCCTGGAGCAAGACCTCAAGGCCCAGGCCCGCGAGTTGGGAATTGGCGATCGCGTGTTGTTCCTAGGCCAGGTGCCCGAAGCGCGGCGGTATTTCCGTGCATTTGACGTGTTCGCCCTGAGTTCTGATCACGAGCCGTTCGGCATGGTGCTGCTCGAAGCCATGGCCGCCGGCGTACCGTTGCTCGCCACCGCGTGTGGCGGGGCGAAGGAAGTGGTCGAGGGCGTGGGCATTCTGTTCCCGCTGGGCGATGCCGAACACCTGGCTCAAGGGCTGCAACACCTGGCCGCGATGGACGATCAGCAACGTCGCCAATGCGCCGAGCTGATGCTCGACCGCTTGCGCGAACGCTTTTCCGACCGCGCGGTACGCGATGCTTTCTGGCATTTGCCACACGTTATCGAACTGGCACCGAGGGGCTGATGCTCAACCGATTTCAAGGCTGGCGCGAACGTGGCTGGTCGGTAGCCGATGCCTCGACTTACGCCGAGGCCTGGCAGCGTTATGGCGGCAGCGTCGCGACCCATCCAATGGTGGTCGAGCGTCTGGCGCAGTTGGCCGATATCCCGGTGCGTTACCTGGCCTGGGAGCAAAACGGCGAAGTCAAAGCAGCGATCCCGACTTGGGGACGCGACCTTGCCTTGTCCAAAGACGTGCTCAAGCGTCGCGGAAAAAAAGGCCTGTTCGACCTCGGCAACGCCGAGATCATTCTGCCGGCCGCTGAAGATGCCCAGGCACCGCTGCGTCATCGCGGTCGTTACTTGTCGGCGCTGAACGAAAGCCGTTTCACCGGCATCAAGTTGCAGACCGAACAACTGGCCATGGCCCGCACGCCTGAAGAACTGTCGAAGAAATTTCGCTACAACCAGCGCCGTGAATTGCGTTTGCTGGAAGAGGCGGGTGGCACGGTGCGGCCGGTGTCCGAGTTTTCCAGTAGCGAACTGGCGACGATTTACTGCGACTTGTTCCAGCGCCGCTGGGGCTTCCCGGCAACGGGCGCCGAGCGCATGGCCGAGGTCATCGAGTTGCTGCGTGAGTTGCTGATCGGATCGGTGATTTTCCTCAACGATGCGCCGATCGCCATTCAACTGGTGTACCGCGTCGAGACGCCGCAGTGGATCAGCGTCGAGTACATCAATGGTGGCGTCGACCCTGAAACCCGCGAGTTCAGCCCCGGCAGCGTGCTGAGTTTTCTCAACACCCAAAGTGCCTGGGAACATGCCCGGGCGCTGGACAAGCCCTTGCGCTTTTCCTTCGGTCGCGCCGACCGGGAATACAAGGATCGCTGGTGCAACCCCGTGCCGGTCTACACCGTATGAGTCAACCCATGAGCCGCAAACAGCAACTGCTCAAGCGCCATCGACGCAACAAACGCATCGGCCTGTTGATTGCACTGGCGGTGTTGGTCGCCATCGGCGTGCTGGTGGCGTGGTGGTTGCCGCTGGTGCTGGCGGTGCTGGGCTGGATGGCCCACGAAGCCTGGTTTGCCGATCATCTGTTCTACTCGCCCAACGACGATTACCAGTACAACTTCCCGCCCTACACGCCAAAACCCAAGGTCCATCTGAGCGGCGACCGCCTGCGACTGGACGACGGTGTGATGCTGGTCGACGACGCGACGCTGGTGTTGGCGCTGCGGATCAAAAGCACATGGCTGGGGCGTTTTCTAGATCCGATGGTTGAGTTGTCCGGGGGCGATACCCCGGACCGACAAACTTTCGAGCGTGGTGTGAACGGCCTGCGTTACCTCAATCTCAGTGGTCAGGCGCAAGTGCTGTCACGAGGGGAATTGCGTCTGCGCGGGCGTTTTTGCCGATTGCTCGGCGAGCCTGTGTTGTGGGCTTTCGAACATCCGGATTACCGACGTCAGCGGGTGATGGTCATCGCGCCCCATGCCGATGATGCGGAATTGGCGGCCTATGGCTTGTACAGTCAAGCCGATGAAACCTGGGTCGTCACACTGACTGCCGGTGAAATCGAAGCCGAACACTATCAGCATATGGGCTTGGGCAAGGTCGAGGCCGCTCGGCTCAAAGGCCGTTTGCGAGCCTGGGACAGTATTGCCGTGCCACGCTGGGCCGGTGTGCCTGAAAGCCGTTGCGTGCAGTTGGGCTATTTCTGCTTGCAACTGGCGGCCATGCAGGCCTCGCCTGCTCAGCCGGCAGGTTCGCGCGAAGCGGACTTGAGCGACACCCGGTTGTTTCGCCAGTTGAACCCGTTTGCCTTGCCGGGCGATGTCGACGGTGCGCCGACCTGGAACAATTTGTTGGCCGACCTGCGTGAGCTGCTGCTGCGGGCACAGCCGGAAGTGATCGTGCTGCCACACCCGACCCTCGATCCGCACCCGGATCATATTTGCGCTCACGCAGCAGTTCTCGAAGCCTTGAACGGGCTCGACTGGCAGCCGACGCTGCTCGGCTACGCCAATCACCTGCATGACAACGATCGCTGGCCAATGGGCGATAGCGGTGCCGGTGTGACGCTGCCACCGGTGTTCGATCCGGCCTCGTTGCTGCATCCCTACTGCCTTCTGCTGGATCAGGCGCAGCAGCGGGACAAAGCCATGGCGCTGGGGATGATGCATGACTTGCAGCCCCGGGCCCCGTACAAACGACGGTTGCGTCGCGGCTTGCAGCGACTGCTGGCCGGGCGCTCCGGTTCGCCTTACGGCGAGAACGAGTTTTTTCGCAAAGCTGTGCGTCGCCATGAGCTGTTCTGGCATTTGTAAAGTGTTACGGGCCTGAAGTCCGCCTGCTGCGAGCAGGAAGGGTGTCAGGTGTTGCTCGGTTTGCCTGTTGCGGCAAGGAAGACGATGAAAGTTCTATTTCTGGTGCAGAAAGATCAACGGGCCATCCTGGACCGTTTGTACGACGGCGTGGCGGCTCATTGCGAGTGCGACCTGCGGTGGCTGAGCAGCAGTGAACAGCGCAATCTGCGCGGCTATTTCCGGCGCGAAGTCGATGTCTCGCGCTATGACCGCATCGTGTTTTTCCTGCGCTTCAAGCAGGAAATCCGTCAGGTCGGGTTTATACGCACGATCCCCAACCTGGTGATTCTCGAACACGATGCGTACCAGAACTACATCCCTTGCAAATACACCGGCAAGTTCAGCGCGCACTACCGCCAGCTGCCGTGGGCGCGAGTCATCAGTTCCGGTTTCGTTGTCACCGAACGCTTGCGCGGCGAAGGGTTCGATGCGGTGTTCGTGCCCAAGGGCTACGACCAGACGCAACTTGAGGATCAAGGCCGCGAGCGGGATATCGAACTGGCTTTTGTCGGCAGCACCAACAGTGTCGCCTACAGCGGACGCAAGGCCCTGCTCGATGAGTTGGCCCGTGTCGAACCCCTGGTGGTCACTCGCACGAAATCCGGTGAGGAGTACCGCGACACGCTCAACCGTATCCGCTTTTTCGTCAGTGCCGATGTCGGCATGGGCGAATTCATGATCAAGAATTTCGAGGCCATGGCCTGCGGTTGTGTATTGCTCGCTTATGACCAGGGCGAGGCGGAAAGCCAGGCACTGGGGCTGCAGGATATGCACAACATTGTGTTCTATCAAAGCATCGCGCAGCTTCAGGAAAAGCTGGCGCTATTGCGCAGCGACCCCGAACTGGCACAGCGTATCGCCCGAAATGGTCGTGAACTGGCGGTCAGCCAGTTCAGTTTTGCGCGTATCGGTCAGCGGATCGTCGAGGAACTCAAGCCTGCTTTGGGTGCGCGCGCACCGTTGAGCCTGCTGGAAAAAATCCGCCTGAAGTTGGGCATATGACTGCTATGAGCATTCTTAACGTCATGTGGGCCAGCGGTGCTCCGTTCGCCTCGACTCATAAGGTGCACCAGCAGATATTGTCGCAGCTCCCGGCCTCTGTCCCGATTGAAACCTGGTTGCTTCAGGGGCAGGCATCGGAATGTGGGGTAGAGGTCGGCAAGGTGCGGGAATGGGGGCTGACGTCTGCCCGACTGAAAGGGCGTCATTTCTGGCGACTGACCCGGCCATGGATGCAATACAAATTGCAAAGTGCGCTCAAGGTCAGTGATGCGCGCGTCCTGTTGCTTGATGGCCTGGGAGTGGCACGCGCACTGTTGCCCAGTATCGAGGCTCTGCCGCACCTCCGTGCGGTGGTGCTTTTCCATGGATCAACGCGGCTTCATGTGGCGGATCGGGCGCTTTTTCAGCGGTTCCCGGCTTCCCGGCTGACGGTGGTCGCGGTGTCGCAGACCCTCGCGACGTCATTGAGCCAGGACCTGCAAAGGCCGGTCACGGCGCTGCGTAGCGCGTTTGATCCTGCCGCCTTCCGTTCTGCCCTGTTCACGCGCGGGCAGGCGCGTTCCCGTTTAGGGCTCCCCCTGGACAACACGCCGGTGCTCGGTGCCGTTGGGCGGCTGGTTGCCGGGAAAGGTTTTGGCTGTCTGATCGATGCCTTCGCGGCGGTATTGCCTGAGCGGCCGGATCTGCAATTGATGATTGTGGGCGAAGGTGCAGCCCGTGCCGAACTGCAGGCGCGAATCGATGCGTCGGGGTTGCGCGGCAAAGTCTTGTTGCCGGGCCATGTAAATGATGTGGCGCAACTCTATTGTGCTTTCGACTGGATCGCGATGCCCTCGCTGAGCGAAGGCCTGGGACTGATCATGCAGGAAGCGGTGATGGCGGGCGTCCCGGTAATCGCCAGCGAACTGGACGTGTTCCGTGAGCAACTGGGCGATGCCGGCTGCTACGCCCCGGTCGAGGATGTGAGTGCCTGGCGCGACGCCATTGCGCGAGCGTTCAGCGTTTCCGCCCAGGCGATCGCCGCAGATCAGTATCAGGCACTTGCCCCGGATCAAGCCTGGCTGAGCTTCAGCCAGGCTTCCCGGGCATTGCTTTCATGACGGCAGCAATGCCTGTTCGAGTGCTTGCATCGGAAAGCTGTCGTTCAGGTTTTCGCGTGCAATATAGCGTGCGAAGTGCTGCAGGTTGCGTTTGATCAAATGACGGGATAGCGGCGCGCGCAGAAAGCGCATGTCCGCCACATCAATGAGGCCCATGCGGTTGTCGGGCGTGACCACGATGTTGCCCAGGTGCAGTGAGCGGAAATAGATCCCCGACTTGTGAAGGCTTCGTATCAGTCCCACCAGGTCTGGCAGGGCCTGCGGCCAGGTGAATCCTTCCTTGCTGGCGATCTGGCGCAGGGTCTCTCCTGGCAGCGGCTGGTAAAGCACTGCCGTCATGCCCGGGGTTTTCAGGCGGAAATACTGCAGAACCTGCAAGGTTGGCACGCCGAGCTTTTGCAGTTCGACGGCGTTATCGATGAAGCGCTTGGAGTAGGGGCGCAACATAGCGGAAGAAAAAATCCGCTTGCGACGGAACAGTTTCAGAATATTCCCATTCTGCAACAGGTAGACTTTCGGCCCGTAGCTATCGGCCTCCAATACTTTGGCACCGTCGATCATCTGATTTAAAGCGGCTTGCGGAAGCCCAGAACATTGCATCGTAGAAAGCCTTGTTGGAAGAACGGGCACTGTGGTGGGCAATGATGCCGAAAAGTTTCAGCTTTAACCATGCCGGGTTGGGTGGGCGATCTCTCTCAGGAGTAATTTGATGCAAGAAAAACGCTGGGCGCAAGTATGGATGACGATAGGTCTGTTGTGGTTTCTGTTGGCCATCGCCGTTGCGCCTACCAACAAGATCTATCAGCAAGGGCTGGTCGCATTGCTTTGGGTGCCGGCGATATTGTTTTCATGGTCCTCACGCGCCCGGCTGCGGGAATTGTTCTATGAGCAACGCTGGGTCTATCTGCCGATGCTCGGGCTACTGGTGTGGTCGCTGATCAGTCTTGCATGGACGAACGCGCCGGATGCCGGCCGCGAGGCCAAACGTTTGCTCTACATCGTGGTGTTCCTGCTGTTCTTTCCGGTTTTTGCCAATGGCCGGCCTGATCGCGTGATCCGCATCATGCAATGGGGCGGAATCGGATTGGCGGTGACGGCGCTAGTCGCAATCGTCAAGTTTTATGGCGTAAATGGAAACGTATGGAGCGCGCGCCTTGAGGGGTTAGGCGAATTGTCCCATCCAATCCTGGGCGGCTATGTCATTGGGCTGGCAGCGGTCTGGCTTGCTTTTTGGCCTCCGAATACGGGCAGGGTGCAAGTGGTCTGGGGGATTGCGCTATGCCTGCTGTGTGTTTTCGTGCTGCTGAGCCAGAGCCGTGGTGCCGTGTTGGCTTTGCTTCTTACGATACTCGCCATGCCTGTCTGGTGTCGTGACCGACGCAGTCGGATTATCGCCACGGTTGCATTGGGCGTGGCAGTCCTGGCTTTGATGTTTTTCGAATCCTTGGTTGTGGCGCGCGGAGTGTCGTATCGCCCGCAGATCCTGGTGGCCAGTTTGCAGATGATTGCTGAGCATCCATGGACTGGCCTGGGCTTGGGCGGCGACTACAAAGTGTTTGCCTCTGATCTGTATTTTGACCATGCGCATAATTTGTTCACCCATGTGGCGATCGAACTCGGGTTGCCTGGACTGCTATTGTGGTGTGCCGTTTGGCTTGCGGTGTTGAGCCGGGCCTGGAAATCTCGGGATACGCACTATGGGAAGGGGATTATTGGCGTCTGGTTGTTCTCCACGCTGGCAATGCAATTCGATGCCGCCAGCCTTTCCGGAACGCCACGTGCAGAATGGTTCATCACCTGGCTGCCCGTGGGTCTGGCCAGTCTTTTGGTATGGGCGCGGGCCAATTCCGACGCCTGTGATAAAATTTCGCGTTCTACCTAACCAGTGAGCTCTACGATGAGTGATGCACCGCCTAAAGCGGGACAGGATTCCAGCCTGAAAATCTACCTTCGGCTGTTGGGGTACGTGAAACCCTATGTCGGCCTTTTCCTGCTGAGTATCGTGGGCTTCGTGATCTTTGCCTCCACACAACCGATGCTGGCCGGGATTCTCAAGTATTTCGTCGATGGCCTGAGCAATCCTGAAGCGGTGCTCTTCCCTACGGTTCCTTACCTGAAGGATTTGCAGCTGCTGATGGCCGTGCCGTTGCTGATCATCCTGATCGCGGCGTGGCAGGGCCTGGGTTCTTTTCTCGGCAACTACTACCTGGCGAAGGTGTCGTTGGGGCTGGTGCATGACCTGCGCGTCGAGCTGTTCAACAAGCTGTTGGTGCTGCCCAACCGCTATTTCGATACACACAACTCCGGGCACTTGATCTCGCGCATCACGTTCAACGTGACGATGGTGACCGGTGCGGCGACCGATGCGATCAAGGTGGTGATCCGCGAAGGCCTGACCGTGGTCTTCCTGTTTGCCTATTTGCTGTGGATGAACTGGAAGCTGACCCTGGTGATGCTGGCCATCCTGCCGCTGATTGCACTGATGGTGGGCAATACCAGCAAGAAATTTCGCAAGCAGAGCAAGAAGATTCAGGTGGCGATGGGCGACGTGACGCACGTGGCTTCCGAGACCATTCAGGGTTATCGCGTAGTGCGCAGCTTCGGTGGCGAGAGTTACGAAGAGCAGCGCTTTGCCGCCGCCAGCCAGAGCAACACCGATAAGCAATTGCGCATGACCAAGACCGGTGCGGTCTATACGCCCATGCTGCAACTGGTGATCTACACCGCCATGGCCGTGTTGATGTTCCTCGTGCTGTTCCTGCGCGGTGACGCCACCGCCGGTGATCTGGTGGCCTACATCACCGCCGCCGGTCTGTTGCCCAAGCCGATCCGGCAGCTTTCGGAAGTCAGTTCGACCATCCAGAAAGGCGTTGCCGGTGCCGAAAGCATTTTCGAGCAACTGGACGTCGAGCCTGAAGTCGATAACGGCACGGTCGAGCGTGATCGCGTCAATGGCCACCTGCAAGTGCGCAACCTCAGCTTCACGTATCCGGGAACCGACCGTGAAGTATTGAAGAACATCAATTTCTCGGCAGCGCCGGGACAGATGATCGCCTTGGTTGGTCGCTCAGGCAGCGGCAAGTCGACCCTGGCAAGCCTGATACCGCGTTTCTATCATCACGACGTCGGTGAAATCCTGCTCGATGATGTCGAGATCGAAGACTATCGCTTGCGCAACCTGCGCCGGCACGTGGCTCAGGTTACGCAGCATGTCACCCTGTTCAACGACACCATCGCCAACAACATCGCTTACGGTGATCTGGCGGGTGCGCCTCGTGCCGACATCGAAAAGGCCGCCACGGATGCGTTCGCAATGGACTTCATTTCGCAGATGCCCGAAGGCCTGGATACCCAGGTTGGTGAAAATGGCGTGCTGCTCTCCGGTGGCCAGCGTCAGCGTCTGGCGATAGCCCGGGCACTGTTGAAAAATGCGCCGCTGCTGATCCTCGACGAGGCGACCTCGGCACTCGACACCGAATCCGAACGCCACATTCAGGCGGCGCTGGACCAGGTCATGAAAGGTCGCACCACGCTGGTCATCGCTCACCGCTTGTCGACCATCGAGAAGGCTGACCTGATCCTGGTGATGGATCAGGGCCAGATCGTCGAGCGAGGCACCCACGCGCAGCTGCTGGTGCAAAACGGCTACTACTCGCGCCTGCATGCGATGGGCCTGGACACGCCGGCCGAAGACATCGCCTGAAACCCTCCCTCGCAGGAGCTGCCGCAGGCTGCGATCTTTTGATTTTGTTTTTAAAAAAGATCAAGAGATCGCAGCCTCGTCGCTCTCGACAGCTCCTACAGTCGCCTTCGAGAATTTATCCGTTACAGCCGTCGCACAAGCCGGTGCCTACCCTGTGTTAATATCGCGCCCCTGTTCATTTTGTATGTGGGTTGCTCCATGAAGTTGTCCATGCCGCGATTCGATCAAGCCCCTGTCTTGGTGGTCGGCGATGTCATGCTCGACCGTTACTGGCATGGTGGTACCTCACGGATTTCTCCTGAGGCGCCAGTACCGGTAGTCAAGGTCGATCACATCGAGGACCGCCCGGGCGGTGCCGCCAACGTTGCGTTGAACATTGCCGCCCTTGGCGCACCGGCCTCATTGGTCGGTGTGACCGGTGACGATGAAGCCGCCGACAGCCTGGCCAATAGCCTTAAGGGTGCCGGTGTACGGGCGCTGTTCCAGCGCATTGCGCACCAGCCGACCATCGTCAAGTTGCGGGTCATGAGTCGTCACCAGCAACTGTTGCGTATCGACTTCGAAGAACCCTTCGCCACGGATGCCCTGGAGTTGTCGGTGCAAGTCGACGAACTGCTCGAAGGCATCAAGGTGCTGGTGCTGTCCGACTACGGCAAAGGCGCGCTGAAAAACCATCAGGTGCTGATCCAGGCCGCTCGTGCCCGTGGCATTCCGGTATTGGCCGACCCCAAGGGCAAGGATTTTTCGATCTACCGCGGTGCGAGCCTGATCACGCCGAACCTCAGCGAATTCGAAACCATCGTCGGCGGTTGCGCCGATGAGCACGAGTTGGTGAGCAAGGGCGCGCAGTTGATGCACGACCTCGACCTCGGTGCCCTGCTGGTCACCCGTGGCGAGCATGGCATGACCCTGTTGCGCCCGGATCATCCGGCGCTGCACCTGCCGGCCCGCGCCCGTGAAGTGTTCGATGTGACCGGTGCCGGCGACACGGTGATTTCCACCCTGGCGGCAGCAATTGCTGCTGGCGAGGAACTGCCGCATGCGGTGGGCCTGGCCAACCTGGCGGCGGGCATCGTGGTCGGCAAACTCGGTACGGCGGCCATCAGCGCGCCGGAGTTGCGTCGCGCCATCCAGCGTGAAGAAGGTTCCGAACGCGGCGTGCTGGGTCTCGAACAACTGCTGCTGGCAGTCGACGATGCCCGTGCGCACAACGAGAAGATCGTCTTCACCAACGGCTGCTTCGACATCCTGCATGCCGGCCACGTGACGTACCTGGAACAGGCGCGGGCGCAGGGCGATCGCCTGATCGTTGCGGTCAACGACGATGCGTCGGTCAGCCGCCTGAAAGGGCCGGGTCGTCCGATCAACAGTGTCGACCGGCGCATGGCTGTGCTGGCAGGTCTGGGCGCGGTGGACTGGGTGATCAGCTTCCCTGAAGGCACGCCGGAGAACCTGCTGCGAGAGGTCAAGCCGGATGTGTTGGTCAAGGGCGGTGACTACGGGATCGATCAAGTGGTCGGCGCGGACATCGTGACCGCTTACGGCGGCACCGTGAAAGTGCTGGGGCTGGTTGAAAACAGCTCCACGACCGCGATTGTCGAGAAAATCCGCAAGTCCGAGTGATGCCAAAAAAGATCGCAGCCTGCGGCAGCTCCTACAGGTCTACACATACCTTGTAGGAGCTGCCGCAGGCTGCGATTTTTGCGTTTAAGAGCTGACCTTTTTACGCGGCACCATTTTCTTCAGCAGCTGCTTCGCCTTACCGCGTAACAGCGCCAACCCCGAATTCTTCCCCGGTGGGGTCAATCCCTGCTGCCGCACCCAATCCTTCCAGCGAATCCGCTCATCCCTCACCAGCCAGCCTTCCTGCCGGGCAAAGCTTTCCGCCAGGTACAACCCGCGCGTGCTTGCCGGATACAGCTGATCCTTTTTCAAAGTATAGAGTTCGGCCGTGGGGTGGCCGTCCTGCAAAGGCATCAGGTACAGGTCGGGACGCTTGCGGTCGAGGCGGGCCACCAATTGATCGCCTTCCAGTCGCTCGTCGACATGGAACAGGCTCAGGGGCTTGGCTTCCTTGGGCACGTCCAGGCGCAAATCGTAGATCAACTGCAACGACGCGGTCGGCAAGTGCACATAGGCCCGTGGGCGTTCGATCAACGGCAGATTGGCGCAGCGCACCGGTCGTGCCGAGCCCGACAATGGCGTCAGGCGAAACGGCAGGGCTTCGCGGTAATGCAAGGCAGACGAGTAGGGCGCCGGCAACCAGGTGTCGTTGAAGCGCCCGCCGAGCCAGCCTTCCGGCGTTTCCAGCAGGCACTCCTCGGCAATTTCCTGGATCGCCGTGTGCAGCGGCAGGTTCAGTTCATGGGCCGGCACGTACCCGGAAATCAACTTGAGCACTACATCGCCACGATCTTGTCGGCGTTGGCGCACCAACACCCAGTAATCGCGATTCTGCCAATGCAGGGTCAGGCGCACCGAAACCCCGAGGTTGGCCAGCTCAAGGGAAAATCGCTCGCTATCGGCGACGGTTACCGGGCGGCGACGTTGCAGGATCTGGGAGAAGTTGAGCGGTCTCCCGACGCTCTGATAACTCAGGCCTTCGGGAGTCGCTTCGACGAATAACGGCAGGGTCTTGAAGTTGCTCGGGTTCTTTCTTATGAGCGTACGCGGCATGTCGGCTCCTGCTTAAGGCCGCGTGGGGCGGCATCAGTTGCTACGTAGGACTTGGGCAACGGTCGCGACGTTATGGGCGAGGTGCAGCGGATTGATGGTCCCGACAATAGCACTGGCAACACCCGGATGTTCAAACAACAGCTCGAAACTGGCACGCACCGGATCCACCCCCGGACTCAGGCACACGTGTCCGCTGGCGAGGGCTTTTTTCACCAGAATGGCTTTGCCGTGAGCAGCAGCATAGTCAATGACCGGCTTCTCGGTTTGTTCGTTCAGATTGTAGGTGACCATTGCGCAATCACCGTGCTCCAGCGCCTTCAAGCCGCCTTCAACGGTTTTGCCGGAAAAGCCGAAGCCGCGAATCTTGCCCTCAGCCTTGAGCTCGGCGAGGGTCGCATAGACTTCGCAATCGTTGAGGATCGCCATATCGTTGCCATCGGAGTGCACCAGCACCAGATCGATGAAATCAGTTTCCAGCCGTTGCAGGCTGCGCTCTACCGAAAACCGGGTATGCGCGGCGCTGAAATCGTGGCGGGACTGACCGTCGGCAAACTCTTCGCCGACCTTGCTGACAATCACCCAATCCTGACGCTGACCACGCAGCAATGGGCCTAGGCGTTCTTCGCTGCGACCGTAGGCTGGAGCGGTGTCGATCAGGTTGATGCCCAGATCGCGCGTGAGTTTGAGCAGCATCCGCGCTTCATCGTCATCCGGGATCTGGAAACCGTTGGGGTACTTCACCCCTTGATCGCGACCGAGTTTTACCGTGCCCAGCCCCAGCGGCGAAACCAGCAGGCCGGTGCTGCCCAAGGGACGATGCAGATCGTGCAGCGTTGGTTGGCTCATGGCAGCAATTGCTCCCAGGCCGGAACGCCCATCGGCGGTTTTGGCAGCGGCGGCAGCGCGGTCACTGGACCCGGTTGAATGCCGTCGCGGACCAGGCTGGCGATAACGCGGTCGGCGAAGTCTGGGGCCAGCGCCAGTTTGGTTGGCCAGCCCACCAGCAGTCGACCTTCCTCGGCGACGAACGCATTGTCGGGACGGGTCAGCCCTGATTGCAGCGGTTCGGCACGATCCACGCGCAAGGTGGCCCATTGCACGGTGCTCAGGTCGATCCACGGCAACAACTGGCCGATCTCTTTCTGTGCAGTGGCGATCTGTTCGGCGGGCTCACGGGCCACGCCTTCGTTTTCGGCGATATCGCCGCCCATGTACCAGACACATTGGCCATCGGCCGCCGGGTGCGTGGTCACGGTAATCCGCGGCTTGGTGCCGCCGCCCAGGCAGTGGGCGTACAGCGGTTTGAGACTCGGGCCTTTGGCGATGATCATGTGCAGCGGGCGGCGTTGCATGGCCGGTTGGCTCAGGCCCAGCGCTTCGAGCAGCGCAGCAGTGCCAGCGCCAGCGCTCAAGACGATGCGTTGCGCGCGGATTTCACGTTCGTCCACCTTCAGGCCGACCAGCACGCCACCCTCAAGCAACGGCTCGATGTGCTGACCGGCGAGCAAACCGTCACCGGCCAGATCGGCCAGGCGCTGGACCAGGCTCGGCACGTCGATCACCAGTTCGGCCAAGCGATAGACCTTGCCCTTGAAACGTTTGTCTTGCAGGGCGGGCGGCAGTTGGTCGCCCTTGACCTGATCGACGCGGCCGCGCACGGCTTTGCTGGCGAAGAAACTGGTGAGGTTGCCGGCGATCGTGCCGGGGGACCAAAGATAATGGGCTTCGGACAGCAGGCGCACACCGGACAGGTCCAGCTCGCCGTCACCAGCCAGGGCTTCACGCCAGCGGCGCGGCATGCCAGCGATGGCTTCCGAAGCACCGGTAAGGGCGCCGTGCAGCGCGTACTTGGCGCCGCCGTGGATGATGCCCTGGGACTTCACGCTCTGCCCGCCGCCAAGGCTGGCGCTTTCCACCAGCACGGTCGAAAAACCCTGGCGGCGCAGGCGCGCGTTCAGCCAGAGGCCGGCGACACCAGCGCCGACAATCAGAACGTCGGTGGAAATTACGGATGGCATGCGGCGACCTCAGTGTTCAAGACGAGGGCGCAGTATACAGAGCTCGGCGAGGAATAAAGATCGCAGCCTGCGGCAGCTCCTACAGATGGATACGGTTCGCCTTTGTAGGAGCTGCCGCAGGTTGCGATCTTTTTTCAATGCCCCGCGGTTTTGGAAAAGAGTTGAATCACGACAACGCCCAGCACAATCAGCGCCATCCCCAGCATCGCCGGCACATCCAGTTTCTGCCCGTAGATAAACAGCGCGGCGACGCTGACCATCACAATGCCCATGCCGGCCCACACCGCGTACGCCACGCCCACCGGCACGCTGCGCACCACCAGGGTCAGCATCCAGAACGCAATGCCATAGCCGACGATGACCAGTACCAGCGGCAACGGGGTGCTGAAGCCTTTGACCGCTTTCATCGAAACAGTGGCAATCACTTCGGCGCAGATGGCTATGGCCAGGTAGTAGTAAGCGGTCATGGTTCAATCCTCGTGTGAAGTGTTGCTCTCTGAGGTCGGCATTCTAGAGATTCTCCAGATGCGGTAAAGTCATTACCTATCTGTTTGGAAGATGGGTTGAGCCATGAGCATGCAATGGAATCTGGAGCAGTTGCGCTTGTTTGTCAGCGTAGCGGAGCAACGGTCGTTTTCCGCCGTAGCGCGGGACCAGCGCAAGGCGCAATCGGCGGTCAGCAGTTCGATTGCACTGCTGGAGGAAGACCTGGGCGTGAGCCTGTTCGACCGCAGCAGCGGCCGTCAGCCGAAACTCACTGAAGCCGGGACTGCATTGCTGGATGAGGCGCGTGAAGTGCTGCGTCAATGTGAGCGTCTCAACGGCCGGGCACTGGCGATGATGCGCGGGCAAGAGGCGCGCTTGCGGCTGGCTCAGGACGAGGCGATGCCGTATTCGCCGGTCATCGAAAGTTTTGAGGCGCTGGCCGAGAAATTCCCCAGCCTCGAAGTGCAGTTGACCAGTGCTGCCCAAGGTGAGGTCGCGCGCAAACTGGTTGAGCGTCGCGCTGATCTGGGTTTGCTGTTCTTTCACGACCAGATTCCCGAAGCGCTGGAGCGGCGGGTGCTCGGCAGTGTGGAAATGGTCACCGTCTGCGGCGTCGATCATCCGTTGGCGAAGCAGGCGCAGGTCGATTGCCAGCAACTGGCGCAGCACCGCCAATTGCTGATGTCGACCCAATCCAGCGTCTATCCCGGCAGCGAGCCGGCCAGCCCACAAGTTTGGCGCGCCGACAGTTTTTACGTGATGGCGGAGTGGCTGGTGCGCGGACTCGGTTGGGCCTGGCTGCCGCGCCATGTGGTGCAGTACCCGACCTATCAGGGCCAGATGGTTGAGCTGAGCAGTGAATGGACCCCGCCGGCGCTGGTGGTTGAGTTGGTCTGGCGCCGTGATGAACCGCTTGGCCCGGCCGCGCGCTGGCTCGCCGAACGTTTTGCCGTGCACTTGCAGGCGATCGGCGAGAAAAGCCGATAAACTCCGCCGCCATGAATAGAACTCTCTACACCGCGTTGTTTTATCTGGGGCTGCCATTGGTGGCGATTCGGCTGTGGCTGCGTTCGCGCAAGGCGCCGGCGTACGCCAAGCGCATCGGCGAGCGTTTCTCCTACGGGATGCCGGTGATGAAGCCGGGGGGCATCTGGGTGCATGCGGTGTCGGTGGGCGAGAGCATTGCCGCCGCGCCGATGATTCGCGCCCTGTTGCAACGTTATCCAGATCTGCCGATCACTGTGACCTGCATGACCCCGACCGGCTCGGAACGCATTCACGCGTTGTTCGCCAATGAACCGCGCATCCAGCACTGCTATCTGCCATATGACTTGCCTTGTGCGGCAAAGCGCTTTCTTGATCGGGTCCGGCCAAAACTGGCGGTGATCATGGAAACCGAGCTGTGGCCCAACCATATCCATCAATGCGCCAAACGCGGGATTCCCGTGGCGTTGGCCAATGCGCGATTGTCCGAGCGCTCGGCCAAGGGTTATGGCCGCTTCGGAAAGCTGACAGGGCCGATGCTCGCCGAGATGAGCCTGTTTGCGGTGCAGACCGAAGCCGAGGCCCAGCGCTTCCGTAACCTGGGCGCGCGTGCTGAAACCGTCGAGGTGACGGGTTCGATCAAGTTCGACCTGACCATCGACCCGCAACTGTTGCAACGTGCCAGCGAATTGCGCGGGCAATGGCAGGCGCAGGAGCGCCCGGTGTGGATCGCCGCCAGTACCCACGACGGCGAAGATGAAATGGTGCTGGCGGCGCATCGTCAGTTGCTGGCCGGACATCCCGATGCGTTGCTGATTCTGGTCCCGCGCCATCCAGAACGTTTCAATTCGGTGCTCGGGTTGTGCCGGCAGCAAGGATTCGCCACGGTCCGGCGTTCCAGCGGCGAGCCGGTCACCGCCGCCACTGCAGTGTTGCTGGGCGACACCATGGGTGAACTGCTGTTTCTCTATGCATTGGCCGACAGCGCTTTTGTCGGCGGCAGCCTGGTGCCGAACGGCGGGCATAACCTGCTGGAGCCGGCGGCACTGGCCAAACCGGTTTTGAGCGGCCCGCACCTGTTCAACTTCCTCGAAATCGCCGCGCAGTTGCGCAGTGCCGGGGCGTTGCAGGAAGTGGAAGATGCCGAAGGATTGGCGCTGGCGGTGCAGCGATTGTTTGAATTGCCGCGAGATGCGCAGCGCATGGCAGAGGCGGGGCTGAAGGTGATGCGGACTAATCAGGGCGCGTTGCAGCGGTTGCTGGATGGGTTGGGGCGGTTGATCGACCGTTAGATAGCGTTGATTGAACGAAAAAGATCGCAGCCTTCGGCAGCTCCTACAGGGTGTACATCATTCCTATGTAGGAGCTGCCGAAGGCTGCGATCTTTTTGTTTTACTGGCCCGGTCTTGCCTTGAGCTGTTCAGCCGCAGCCTTGGCCAGATCCGGCGGCAGGAAGTCCTTGTCCGGGTTGTAATCAGCCTTGAGCCAGCGTGCCAGGTCCTGCAAGTCTCCCGGGTTCAACGTACCGGCCTGCTGCTTGAGGCGCAGGTTGTCGAGGATGTAGTCGTAGCGGGTGTTGTTGTAATCACGCACCGAGGTGTACAGCTGACGCTGCGCATCCAGCACGTCGACGATGTTTCGCGTACCCACCTGATAGCCGATTTCAGTCGCTTCCACCGCACTCTGGTTGGAGATGATCGACTGCTTGCGCGCCTGTACCTGCTCGACGTCGGTGTTCACCGCACGGTGCAAGTCGCGGGTGTTTTCGACGATCTGCCGGCGCAGGGATTCGCGTTGCTGCTCGGTCTGGTCCAGTTGCGAATACGACTGACGCACCTGGGAGTTGATCAGGCCGCCGCTGTAGATCGGGATGTTCAGTTGCAGGCCGATCGACGATTGCTCGACGTCACCTTTGTACGGTTGGCCGAAGGCGTTCGGGTTGCTGAAACCCAGTGCATCGTTGTCGCCTTTTTCGTATCGGGCCACCGCGTCGACGGTCGGGGCATGGCCGGCCTTGCGCTGTTTGATCGTTTGTTCGGCGGCGCTGACGGCGTAGTTGCTGGCCAACAGATTGAGGTTCTGTCTGGCCGCCGTTTCAACCCAGGCCTTGGCATCGTTCGGCGCTGGCGGCAGGATCGGCAAGTTATGGGAAATGCCCCAAATGGCGTTGTACCGACGGTTGGTCAGGGTCACCAGCGCTTCGAACGCATCATCCACCTGGCGCTGCGCGACGATCCGGTTGGCGCGCGCGGTGTCGTAGCTGGCCTGAGAGTTCAGTACGTCGGTCTTGTCCGAGAGGCCGACATCGAAACGCTCGTTCGACTGGTCCAGTTGACGCTTGAACGCGGCTTCTTCGGCTTTGGTCGAGGCCAGGTTGTCCTGGCTGCGCAGCACGTTGAAGTAACTGTCGGCGGTTTGCAGGATCAGGTTTTGCTCGGTCGCCGAGAGTTGCAGGGCGGCCTGTTCGTTGACGTCCTTGGCGGCCTGGAACTGGAACCAGCGATCGGCACGGAACAGTGGCTGCGCCAGGGTTGCCTGGTAGGAGTGAGCATTGCGGTTGGCGGTGGCCGAAGGCTGGTCGATCGACGTGCGAACGCTGGTTAAATCCGCGCCACCCGACAGATTGGGCAGCAGCCCGGCGCGGGCCTGCGGTACGACTTCTTTCTGCGCGCCATACTGGGCGATGGCTGCGGCGAGGTCGGCGTTGTTGTCCACCGCCTCCTGATAGACGCTGACCAGATCGTTCTTTGTAGACATAGGCGCTTCTGCTGCCCAGGCCATTGTGGTGGACGCACAAGACACGGCAACAGCCAGTGAAAGTTTGCGCAGCATGAGGCGATCCCTAGCATTGATATTATGAAAATAATTCTGGCGCCAAGGTACGGCGCGGCCCCTACAGCGTCAATGCGCAGCTTGGCGTAGCGAGTGTAGTTGCGCATTCGAGCGGCAACAATCCTGCCGTTCCCGGTAATTGCGCCATTCATCATGGTGTTTGCAGCGGGGTTGGCGTTCTCTGCCAGTTGTGTCTAGACTGGCCGGGTTCTTGTCGGGGTGCCTTGCTATGAGGCTGAGATCGAATAATTTCGGATCCCGTTGAACCTGATCAGGTTAGCGCCTGCGTAGGGAACAAGATTTCTCGTCACCCGGCGAGTCCTCTTGTGCTTCGTCCGGGAAATTGTTCGACAATCGAACGCTCCCCGTGTGACGACGCACAGCACCAGTCCTGGTGCGTCCGTGCCTTTCAGGTTCTGCTCCGACAATCCACTGCCTGGATGCTGTCTGGAGAGCCCGTGATGACCATAAAAGCAAAAAACGCGATCAACCTCAGTGAGTCGGCCAAGGTCGATGAACAGTCGGTTCAACCGTTTACCCGTTCGCAAAAAATCTACGTACAGGGCTCTCGCCCGGACATCCGCGTGCCAATGCGGGAAATCTCCCTCGACGTGACACCGACCGACTTCGGCGGCGAAATCAACGCGCCGGTCACGGTCTACGACACCTCGGGTCCGTACACCGATCCGAACGTGATGATTGACGTGCGCAAAGGCCTGGGCGATGTGCGTTCGGCGTGGATCGACGACCGTGGCGACACCGAACGCTTGAGCGGGCTGAGCTCGAACTTCGGTCAGGAACGCCTCGCCGATGCCGAGCTGACCAAGCTGCGTTTTGCCCACGTGAACAACCCGCGCCGCGCCAAAGCCGGGGCCAACGTCAGCCAGATGCACTACGCGCGAAAAGGCATCATCACCGCCGAGATGGAATACGTCGCCATCCGCGAAAACATGAAGCTGCAAGAGGCCCGCGCTGCCGGTCTGTTGAAGCAGCAGCACGCCGGCCACAGTTTCGGCGCGAGCATCCCGAAAGAAATCACCCCTGAATTTGTCCGCGAAGAAATCGCCCGCGGCCGCGCGATCATTCCGGCCAACGTCAACCACACCGAACTGGAACCGATGATCATCGGCCGTAACTTCCTGGTGAAGATCAACGGCAACATCGGCAACAGCGCCTTGGGTTCGTCCATCGAAGAAGAAGTGGCGAAACTGACCTGGGGCATTCGCTGGGGTTCGGACACGGTGATGGATTTGTCTACCGGCAAACACATTCACGAAACCCGCGAATGGATCATCCGCAACTCGCCGGTGCCGATCGGTACCGTGCCGATCTACCAGGCGCTGGAGAAGGTCAACGGCGTGGCCGAGGACCTGACCTGGGAGCTGTTCCGCGACACGTTGATCGAACAGGCCGAGCAGGGCGTCGACTACTTCACTATCCACGCCGGCGTGCTGTTGCGCTACGTGCCGATGACCGCCAAACGCGTGACCGGCATCGTCTCCCGTGGCGGTTCGATCATGGCCAAGTGGTGCCTGGCGCACCACAAAGAGAACTTCCTCTACACCCATTTCGACGAAATCTGCGAAATCATGAAGGCCTACGACGTCAGCTTCTCGCTGGGCGACGGCCTGCGTCCGGGCTCGATTGCCGATGCCAACGACGAAGCGCAGTTCGGTGAGCTGGAAACCCTCGGCGAGTTGACCAAGATCGCCTGGAAGCACGACGTGCAGTGCATGATCGAAGGCCCGGGCCACGTGCCGATGCAGTTGATCAAAGAGAACATGGACAAGCAGCTGGAGTGCTGCGACGAGGCGCCGTTCTACACCCTCGGCCCGCTGACCACCGACATTGCGCCGGGCTACGACCACATCACCTCCGGCATCGGTGCGGCGATGATCGGCTGGTTCGGTTGCGCCATGCTCTGCTACGTGACGCCGAAAGAACACTTGGGCCTGCCGAACAAGGATGACGTGAAGACCGGCATCATCACCTACAAGATCGCCGCGCACGCCGCCGATCTGGCGAAGGGGCATCCGGGCGCGCAGATCCGCGACAATGCCTTGAGCAAGGCGCGCTTCGAATTCCGTTGGGAAGACCAGTTCAACCTGGGCCTTGATCCGGACACCGCTCGTTCGTATCACGATGAGACGCTGCCGAAGGATTCGGCCAAGGTCGCGCATTTCTGCTCCATGTGCGGGCCGAAATTCTGCTCGATGAAAATCACCCAGGAGGTCCGCGAGTACGCGGCCAACCAACGGATCGAAGCGGTGGACGTGGACGTCGCCCAAGGCATGGCTGAACAGGCCGAGCGCTTCAAGAAGGAAGGCAGTCAGCTGTACCAGAAAGTTTGATCTGACCTGAAAAGGTGGGGCCTGCACAGGCCCCATCGCCAGCAGGCTGGCTCCCACATTGGATCTGTGGCGTTCACAATTCCCCTGTGGGAGCCAGCCTGCTGGCGATAGCGATCATCACAACAACAAATGTCCCTCTGAGATAACACCCTTGAGCATTCAACCCAGCACTTACTCACCTGATATCGCGGTGCCGATCGACAAACGTGTCTTCGGCGGTCGCGACCTGTTTTCCCTGTGGTTCTCCCTCGGCATCGGCCTGATGGTCCTGCAGACCGGCGCACTGCTCGCACCGGGTCTGGGCCTGTCCGGTTCGTTGCTGGCGATTTTCCTTGGCACGCTGGTTGGCGTTCTGTTGCTGGCAGCGGTCGGTGTGATCGGCAGCGACACCGGCCTGTCGTCGATGGCCGCGCTCAAGCTCAGCCTCGGTGCCAAGGGCGCGAGCCTGCCGGCGGTGCTGAACCTGCTGCAACTGATCGGTTGGGGTTCGTTCGAAATCATCGTCATGCGCGATGCCGCCAGCCTGCTGGGCGCGAAGGCGTTCAGCGACGGTAGCGCAATGTCCAACCCGATACTGTGGACGCTGTTCTTCGGCGCCCTGGCAACCTTGTTGGCCGTCAGCGGTCCGTTGACCTTCGTGCGCCAGATCCTGCGCAAATGGGGCATCTGGCTGCTGCTGGCCGCGTGCATCTGGCTGACCTGGAACCTGTTCGCCAAAGCCGATCTGGCTGCGTTGTGGGCTCAGGCCGGTGACGGTTCGATGCCGTTCGCCGTGGGCTTCGACATTGCCATCGCCATGCCGCTGTCGTGGCTGCCGCTGATTGCCGACTACTCGCGTTTCGGCAAGCGGGCGAAAAACGTCTTCGGTGGCACCGCCATCGGTTTCTTCATTGGTAATTTCTGGCTGATGAGCCTGGGTGTGGCCTACACGCTGGCGTTCGCGCCGAGCGGTGAAGTCAATGCCTTGCTGCTGGCGCTGGCGGGTGCCGGCCTGGGGATTCCGCTGTTGCTGATTCTGCTGGATGAATCGGAAAACGCCTTTGCCGATATTCACTCGGCGGCGGTGTCCAGCGGGATTCTGTTGCGCTTGAAAGTCGAACACCTGGCGTTGGCCATCGGCGTGGTTTGCACGCTGATCGCCTTGCTGGCGCCATTGGCGCAGTACCAGAACTTCCTGCTGTTGATCGGTTCGGTGTTTGCGCCGCTGTTCGGTGTGGTTTTGGTGGACCACTTCATCCTGCGCAAACGCAGTGGCAAGGTGGCCTCAGCTGCATTGCGCTGGCCGGCGCTGCTCGCCTGGCTGTGCGGGGTCAGCACTTATCATCTGCTGGCCAATCTGTATCCGGACATCGGCGCAACCCTGCCGGCACTGGTATTGGCAGGGCTGCTGCAACTGGTGCTGGGCCGGGCCTTCAGTTACGGCCGGGAAACAGCTCGGGCTTGATAATGCCGTTCAGGCGAGGGTAGGGGATCTTCAGTTCGACATGGCCCAGCGCGTAAGGCGCGATGCTGCTGGTTTCGTACTTGAGGATCACCCCGCCATAGGTCAGCGCCACGTTCTGGGTTTTCTGGAACGGCCAGCTCTTCACGAATTCCGGTTCCTGATCGAGCTTGGTGCTGATCAACCAGCTGTTGTGCGCCACTTGCGCGGCTTTCCAGAACGCTTCTTCCTGCCCCGGCACCAGCATGTCCGACAACGTCAGCACTTTATGCTGCTGGCGTGAATAGTTGATGAAGCCGCGACCCGGCGTGCCGTGGGCGCCGCCCGTGTCCAGGTAGCTGGACAATTCGACAATCACCAAGCCGTCATGCTGCTCGCGTACTTTCGCTTGCAGGTAGCTGCTGTTGCGCGGGCCGGCGGTGCGCAAAAACTGTTCGCGATAGGCCGCCAGCGTCGGCGCCACTTGCGCATCGGGCGAGGTGCGGGTCATTTGCAGCAAGCGTTTTTCGATGATGCCGTCAAGCGCGGGCTCAGCGGGGAAATGCAAGGTGTCGATATTTACCAGTGGGCAGTCCTGGTCCGTGCAGCCTGGCTTGAGCTGTTCAGTGGCGTCGCGGGTGGTTTCCAGCGGCGCCCTGTAGTTGGGCTGAAACAGGCTCTGGCAAGCGCCCAGGGTCAGGGCGATTGCAGCCACGGAGGCGATTTTAAAAAGCGACATGGGTGTCCTTCATAAAACAGGGAAAGGCAAAAAGTTACCCGCTTCGACTCTCAACGGGGCAGTCAGTTCGCCACTAAGCTAATTAGAGTGGGTTTCGCCCTCACCGTCTATCCCGCTAACGGGAAAGGGGCTGCATCAAACGTCACGGGCGCGTTAGGATGGCGCGAAGTCGAGGCCCGGGAAAAAAGGTAGCCTTGAACAGGATTTGTAGAACGAGGATTGTCATGACTGATTTTGCCAACGCCATTCCGACCGCCGTCGATATCGTGCGGCGCGAAAAATGCTTCGAGGGTTTTTACAAACTCGATCGCGTGCACTTGCGCCACGAATTGTTCGCCGGCGGCATGAGTCGTGAAATCAGCCGTGAACTGTTTGTTCGCCACGATGCGGTGTGTGTGCTGCCTTATGATCCACAGCGCGACGAAGTGGTGCTGATCGAGCAGTTTCGCGTCGGCGCCATTGGCAAGACCGACAATCCGTGGCTGATCGAACTGGTCGCTGGTCTGATCGACAAAGACGAACAACCGGAAGAAGTTGCTCACCGCGAAGCGCAGGAGGAAGCTGGGCTTGTGTTCGGTGCGCTGTGGCCGATGACCAAGTATTTTCCATCACCGGGCGGCAGCAACGAATTCGTGCATTTGTACCTGGGGCGTTGTGACAGTAAAGGGGCCGGCGGCCTGCATGGGCTGGAGGAAGAAGCAGAAGATATCCGCGTCACGGTGTGGGCGTTTGAAGATGCCCTGCAAGCCGTACGCGACGGACGTATTGCCAACGCGGCCACCATCATTGCCTTGCAGTGGCTGGCTTTGAACCGCGTTGAAGTGAGGGGGTTATGGTCGTAAACAAGCTGCGCGATCGCTATCGGGTGGACCTGGTGGGGCTGCAAGCGTCCTGCGAGGCGAATTACGCGCGCCTGATGCGACTGCTGCCGGACATGCGCAGCGAGCCTGCAGCGCGGCGCATCGCCGTGACCCATGGCGACCAGATGCTGGGCGTGCTGGCGCTGGAGGTGCTGCAGGTCTGTCCGTACACCACGACCCTGCAAGTACGCCAGGAGCACAGCCTGCCGTGGCTGCCGGTGCCGCAACTGGAAGTGCAGGTCTATCACGACGCCTGCATGGCCGAAGTGGTCAGCGCCGAACATGCGCGACGCTTTCGCGGTATCTATCCTTACCCGAACGCCTCGATGCACCAGCCTGACGAAAAGGCTCAACTGAACATGTTCCTGGGCGAATGGCTGAGTCATTGCCTGGCGCTGGGGCATGAGTACGAAGTCGTACGTTAATTCTGAGCCGCGTTGTGAACTGCGTCAGGTTCACAGGTTTCCCCTTTTGAGCGTCCCCCAGCATAATTGCGCCATTCATCCGATCCCGTGATCGCGCCCTGGGAGAACACCTTGCCGAGCGTATCCACATTGTCCACCGCCGAACCGGCGTTGCTGGTGCAACTCTCCGACAGTCATCTGTTCGCCGAGTCGGGCGGTACGCTGCTGGGCATGAACACCCGCGACAGTCTGCAAAAAGTCATCGAACTGGTGCTGGCGCAGCAGCCGCAGATCGATCTGATTCTGGCCACCGGCGATCTGTCCCAGGACGGCACGCTGGAGTCTTACCAGCAGTTTCGCGACCTGACCCGACAACTCGAAGCGCCGGCACGCTGGATTCCCGGCAATCACGACGAACCGCAAATCATGGCGGTGGCGGCGGTGCAAAGTGCTTTGCTTGAGCCGGTGGTGGATATCGGTAACTGGCGGGTCACGCTGCTCGATTCGGCGGTGCCGGGTTCGGTGCCGGGTTACTTGCAGGATGAACAGTTGCAGTTGCTGGCTCGTTCGCTGAGCGAAGCGCCGGAGCGCCATCATCTGGTGTGCCTCCACCACCATCCGGTGTCGATCGGTTGTGCGTGGATGGAGCCGATCGGGCTGCGTAATCCCGAAGCGTTTTTTGAAGTCCTTGATCGTTTTCCACAGGTGCGCGCCGTGCTGTGGGGGCATGTGCATCAGGAAATCGACCAATTGCGCAACGGCGCGCGTCTGATCGCCTCGCCGTCGACCTGCATTCAGTTCGAGCCCGGCAGCGAGGATTTCAAGGTCGGAGAACAGGCGCCGGGGTATCGCTGGTTGCGGTTGATGCCTGATGGGCAGCTGGAAACCGGAGTGGAGCGGGTCATCGGCTTCGATTTTACGGTGGACTACGGTTCCAACGGCTACTGACAATGTAGGAGCTGCCGAAGGCTGCGATCTTTTGATGTGTTTTTAAAGGCAAGATCAAAAGATCGCAGCCTCGTTGCACTCGACAGCTCCTACAGTAAACTCCCCATCTTTGCCCGACGCACAGGGAGTCCAAATGTCCGGTTCGATCCTTTATATCCACGGTTTCAACAGCGCGCCTGCATCGAAAAAGGCCACTCAGTTGAGCGAAGTGATGGACCGTCTGGGCCTGAGCGACCAGTTGCGTGTACCTGCCCTGCATCATCATCCCCGCGAGGCCATCGGTCAGCTCGAACAGGCGATCGCCGAGCTCGGTCGGCCGCTGCTGGTCGGCAGCTCGCTCGGCGGCTACTATGCGACTCACCTGGCCGAGCGCCATGGCCTGAAAGCCCTGCTGATCAACCCTGCCGTCAGTCCGCACCGGATGTTCGACGGATTCCTGGGAACGCAGAAAAACCTGTATACCGATGAAACCTGGGAATTGACCCACGACCACGTGACGGCCCTGGCCGAACTGGAAGTGCCGGCGCCTCAGGATCCGCAGCGCTATCAGGTATGGTTGCAAACCGGTGATGAAACGCTGGATTATCGCCTCGCCCAGCAGTATTACCGGGCCTGTGCCTTGCGCATCCAGGCCGGTGGCGACCATAGTTTCCAGGGATTTGCCACACAGCTTCCAGCCATGCTGACGTTTGCCGGCATTGGCGCAGATTTGTATCAGGCGATTGATTTCACGGCTCTGTGAAACCTCGCCCCCTATTTTCAATGAACGACTGACGACGAGACCCCATGGCCACTCCCAGCGCTAGCTCTTATAACGCCGACGCCATCGAAGTCCTCTCGGGCCTCGACCCGGTGCGCAAACGCCCCGGCATGTACACCGACACCAGTCGGCCGAACCACCTCGCCCAGGAAGTCATCGACAACAGCGTCGACGAAGCCTTGGCCGGGCACGCCAAATCGGTGCAGGTCATCCTGCACGCCGATCATTCGCTGGAAGTCAGCGATGACGGCCGTGGCATGCCGGTGGACATTCACCCCGAAGAGGGCGTGTCGGGCGTCGAGCTGATCCTCACCAAGCTCCATGCGGGCGGCAAGTTTTCCAACAAGAACTACCAGTTCTCCGGCGGTCTGCACGGGGTGGGTATTTCGGTGGTCAACGCCTTGTCGACCGAAGTCCGGGTGCGTGTAAAACGTGACGGCAACGAATACCAGATGACTTTCGCCGACGGCTACAAGGCCACCGAGCTGGAAATCGTCGGTACAGTCGGCAAGCGCAACACCGGTACCAGCGTGTTCTTCGCGCCGGACCCTAAATACTTCGATTCACCGAAATTTTCCATCAGTCGCCTCAAACACGTACTCAAGGCCAAGGCCGTACTGTGCCCGGGGCTGCTGGTCAGTTTTGAAGACAAGGCCACCGGCGAGAAAGTCGAATGGCATTACGAAGACGGCCTGCGCTCCTACCTGGTCGACGCGGTCACCGAATTCGAGCGCCTGCCGGACGAACCGTTCTGTGGCGCTTTTGCCGGTAACAAGGAAGCGGTGGACTGGGCGCTGCTGTGGCTCCCGGAAGGCGGCGACGCGGTGCAGGAAAGCTACGTCAACCTGATCCCGACGGCGCAGGGCGGCACTCACGTCAACGGTTTGCGCCAAGGCTTGCTCGACGCCATGCGCGAGTTTTGCGAATTCCGCAGCCTGCTGCCGCGCGGCGTGAAGCTGGCTCCGGAAGACGTCTGGGAACGCATCGCTTTCGTGCTGTCGATGAAAATGCAGGAGCCGCAATTCTCCGGCCAGACCAAAGAGCGTCTGTCGTCCCGTGAAGCGGCGGCGTTCGTTTCCGGTGTGGTCAAGGATGCGTTCAGTCTGTGGCTCAACGCCAATCCGGAAACCGGTCTGGCGCTCGCCGAACTGGCGATCAACAACGCCGGTCGTCGCCTGAAGGCGAGCAAGAAGGTCGAGCGTAAACGTATTACCCAGGGTCCGGCGCTGCCGGGCAAACTGGCTGATTGCGCCGGGCAGGACCCGATGCGGTCCGAGCTGTTCCTGGTGGAAGGTGATTCCGCCGGTGGTTCGGCCAAGCAGGCGCGGGATAAAGAATTCCAGGCGATCCTGCCGTTGCGCGGCAAGATCCTCAATACCTGGGAAGTCGACGGGAGCGAAGTGCTGGCCAGTCAGGAAGTGCACAACATCGCTGTGGCCATCGGTGTCGATCCGGGCGCCGCGGACATGAGCCAGCTGCGCTACGGCAAAATCTGCATCCTCGCCGACGCCGACTCCGACGGCCTGCACATCGCGACCTTGCTCTGCGCCTTGTTCGTCCAGCATTTCCGCCCATTGGTAGATGCCGGTCACGTCTACGTCGCGATGCCGCCGCTGTACCGCATCGACCTGGGCAAAGAAATCTACTACGCCCTCGACGAAGCCGAACGCGACGGGATTCTCGACCGCCTGGTGGCCGAAAAGAAACGCGGCAAACCGCAGGTCACGCGATTCAAAGGTCTGGGTGAAATGAACCCGCCGCAGCTGCGCGAAACCACCATGGACCCGAACACCCGGCGCCTGGTGCAACTGACTTTGGGCGATGATTTCGACGCGACCTCGGAAATGATGGACATGCTGCTGGCGAAGAAACGCGCCGGCGACCGCAAGACCTGGCTGGAATCCAAGGGCAACCTGGCGGAGGTGCTGGGCTGATGCGCTTGGGCTTTGCCCTGGCGTGTGCGTTGCTGCTGACCTCGATCACGGTGTCTGCCGAGCCGACACCGCAACTGCGTCTGTTGTCCGAGCATGCCATCGACGGCATGCGCGGCGGCAACCTGTCCGGGCTGGCGCAGTGCGGCAACAAGGAACTGTGGGCGGTATCCGACCGCGACGACGATCAGATCTATCGCCTCGATACCCAAGGTGGCGTCTGGCAGGCGGAAACCGTGGGCATCGGTGTGCCTGTTGTGCCTGACAGCGGCTTACCCTGGGGGCTGCGTTCGCGGGCCTGGGCGGCTTCGTTCGTGCGCGGCGGTGATCTGGATTTCGAAGGCATCACCTGCGATAGCGCGGGCAATCGCTATGTGGTCAGTGAATCCCATGCGGCAGTCCTGCAAATCCCGCCCACCGGACCGACGTCCTGGCTGAAGATTTCGCCGCTGATGGTTCGCGAAGCGCGGGCCAGTGGCATGTTGTTGCGTTTCAACGCGCTGTTCGAAGGGCTGGCGATCAATCCTGAAGGTGACAAATTGTGGTTGGCCGCCGAGCGCGATAACCGCGGGTTGTTGCTGATCAAGCGCAAGCAGACGGTCTGGGACTGCGACGGCGGTTGCGTGCTACTGAGTGAGGGTGGAAAGGAAATGCAGCCTGCACAATTTCCCGACGCCAGAGCCGCGGCCCGAGACTTTGCCGATCTTTCACTGTTCAACGGCAAGCTGTTTACCCTTGAACGCAATGCGTACGAGATTTGCCGGCGAGACGCGGTGACGACCAAGGTCGAGCGCTGCTGGTCGTTTGCTGAAGAGATGCTGCAGGAAAATCGGCGCTACCCACAGCCTTTTGGCCTGGCAGAAGCGCTGGTGGTCGACGCCGACGGTGCCTGGATCGGTATCGACAACAATACTGGTGTCCGCGCCGATGGCGAGGTACGCCCGATCGTCTATCGCTTTACCGCGCCTGACGGTGGCTGGAGCGCCAAGCCGTGAGTCAGCAAACGCCGGGAAAGCGCGCCGGTCGCGTGTTGATGGTGCTGGCCTGGTGCGCGGCACTGTTTTTGGCAACGCGGTTTTTCGGTCAGTGGGAAGAGCGTCAGCAAAACCCGAATGTGGTGGTGAGCTCGGAGCAGGGCGACGGTTTTATCGAGGTGAAACTGGCAAGCAACGCTCAGGGGCATTTCGTCGCCAGCGGCCATATCAACGGTCAGCCGGTGGATTTCATGCTCGACACCGGGGCGACCGATGTGGCAATCCCGGCAGAGCTGGCCAAGCGCTTGAAGCTCGAAGAAGGTTTCGGTGTGACCCTGAGCACGGCCAATGGCCTGAGCCAGGGCTATCGCACCCGTATCGACCGCCTGCAATTGGGTGACATCGTGCTGCGGGATGTCCGCGCACTGGTGGCGCCCGGCCTGCATGGCGACCAGGTGCTGCTCGGCATGAGCGCACTGAACAAACTTGAATTTACCCAGCGCGGTGGCACCATGCTGCTGCGCCAGACAACGAACCGATGAGGCCCGCATGAGCGACATCCTTGCAGACAGCTTAGATGGCGTAGAACGCCGATCGCTGGCTGACTTCACCGAAAATGCCTACCTCAACTACTCCATGTACGTGATCATGGACCGTGCCTTGCCGCATATCGGCGACGGCCTGAAACCCGTGCAGCGGCGCATCATTTACGCCATGAGCGAGTTGGGGCTGGACGCTGATTCCAAGCACAAGAAATCGGCGCGTACCGTCGGTGACGTGCTAGGCAAGTTCCACCCCCACGGCGACTCGGCCTGCTACGAAGCCATGGTCCTGATGGCGCAGCCGTTCAGCTACCGCTACACGCTGGTGGACGGCCAGGGCAACTGGGGTGCGCCGGACGATCCGAAGTCCTTCGCCGCCATGCGATACACCGAAGCGCGGCTGTCGCGCTATTCCGAAGTGCTGCTCAGCGAACTGGGCCAGGGCACGGCGGACTGGGGCCCGAACTTCGACGGCACCCTCGACGAACCGTTGGTGTTGCCGGCACGTTTGCCGAACATCCTGCTCAACGGCACCACCGGCATCGCCGTGGGCATGGCCACCGACGTACCGCCGCACAACCTGCGCGAAGTCGCCAGTGCCTGCGTGCGTTTGCTCGATGAGCCCAAAGCCACGGTCGAACAGCTCTGCGAGCACATCCAGGGTCCGGATTACCCGACCGAAGCGGAAATCATCACCCCGCGTGCCGATCTGCTGAAAATGTATGAAACCGGCAAGGGCTCGGTGCGCATGCGCGCGGTGTATCACATCGAAGACGGCGACATCATCGTCACCGCGTTGCCGCATCAGGTCTCCGGCGCCAAGGTGCTGGAACAGATCGCCGCGATGATGCAGGCCAAGCCGTCCAAGGCCCCGCAGATTGCCGACTTGCGCGATGAATCCGACCACGAGAACCCGTGCCGGATCGTGATTATTCCGGGTGCACGGAAGAACTTTGACCACGACGCATTGATGCAGCACTTGTTCGCCAGCACCGAGCTGGAGTCGAGCTACCGGGTCAACGTCAACATCATTGGCCTGGATGGCAAACCGCAGCTGAAAAACCTGCGGGCCTTGCTGGTCGAGTGGCTGGAGTTCCGGGTGCAGACCGTTCGTCGGCGCCTGCAATTCCGTCTCGACAAGGTCGAACGCCGCCTGCACCTGTTGGACGGTTTGTTGATTGCCTACCTCAACCTGGATGAAGTGATTCATATCATCCGTACCGAGGAGCATCCGAAAGCCGCGCTGATCGAGCGTTTCGCCCTGAGCGAAATCCAGGCCGACTACATCCTCGACACCCGTTTGCGTCAGTTGGCGCGACTGGAAGAAATGAAGCTGCGGGCCGAGCAGGATGAACTGCTCAAGGAACAAGCCAAGCTGCAAGCGCTGCTGAGCAGCGAAGCCAAGCTGAAGAAACTGGTTCGCACCGAACTGATCAAGGACGCTGAAACCTATGGTGATGACCGCCGTTCGCCAATCGTCGAGCGTACTGAAGCCAAAGCGCTGACTGAACACGATCTGTTGCCGAACGAAAAAGTGACGGTCGTGCTGTCGGAAAAAGGCTGGGTGCGCTCCGCCAAGGGCCACGAGATCGACGCCACCGGGCTTTCCTACAAGGCTGGCGACGGCTTCAAGGCACTGGCCGCCGGGCGTTCCAACCAGTTTGCGGTGTTCATCGACTCCACTGGTCGCAGCTATTCGGTGCCCGCCCACACGCTGCCGTCGGCCCGTGGCCAGGGCGAACCGCTGACCGGTCGTCTGACACCGCCACCGGGCGCAAGCTTCGAATGCGTGCTGATGCCGGAAGATGATGCGCTGTACGTCATCGCGTCCGATGCCGGTTACGGTTTCGTGGTCAAGGGTGAAGACCTGCAAGCCAAGAACAAGGCGGGCAAGGCCCTGTTGAGCCTGCCGAACAACGCCAAGGTGATCCTGCCGCGTGCGGTGGCTGATCGTGAACAGAACTGGCTGGCTTCGGTGACCACCGAAGGTCGCCTGCTGATCTTCAAGATCAGCGATCTGCCACAATTAGGTAAGGGCAAAGGCAACAAGATCATCGGTATTTCCGGTGAGCGTGTGGCCAGTCGCGAAGAATATGTCACGGACATCGCCGTCATCCCGGAGGGCGCCACTTTGGTGTTGCAGGCCGGAAAACGTACCTTGTCACTGAAAGCGGACGACCTCGAACACTACAAGGGTGAGCGTGGGCGTCGTGGTAACAAATTGCCACGTGGCTTCCAGAGGGTAGATGCGCTGCTCGTCGAAAACCTCAATTAAGCGTCCTAGAGGCCTCGATCTACGATTTAACGCGTAGATCGGCGCTTTGGCGCTGGAGTCGGAACGCATATTCACGGATGATATGGCCTTTCAAGCGCCGGCGTGGCCGAGCGTTCTTCATATTTATTGAGTATTTTCACTGTGGTTAGCCTTGTGGCAATCACCTGGATGGGACGATGACTGCTCTGCGCCTTCCTTTTATTTTGATGCTCGCCGGCGTTCTTGGCCTGGCGGGTTGCAGCGTTCACCAGCCGGTGTCGCTGTACCAACTGGACGCCGGAAGTCCGGTTCAGCCTGCGCAAAACGCGGGCATGGCGGTATTGCTGGGCCCGGTGACCGTTGCTGACTATCTGCAACGCGAAACCCTGTTGCAGCGTCAACCCGATGGCAGCCTGCAAGCCTCCACCGACGGTCGTTGGGCCGGGAGCTTGTCTTCGGACATCGATCAGCTGCTGCTGCGTCAGGTCGCCGGTCATCTGGACAGCCAGCGCGTGGTATTGGCGCCGGCAACCGTTGGCTTTACGCCGGATGTTCAAGTATTGCTGACCATCACGCGTCTGGATTCCGGCCAAAAGCAGCCAGCGATCCTCGATGCGCAATGGCGTTTGATCGACCGCCGTGGGCAGGTGCGCGACAACCGCATCATTCATTTGCAGGAACAGCACGCTGGCACCACGGCAGCGCAGGTTCAGGCTCAGGGCGTGTTGTTGCAGAAACTGTCCGAACAGCTGTCGACCGCGCTCAAGCCGCTGGCCAACCAGCCACCGATCGCCGAAGCGCCAAAGAAACCGGCTCCCAAGCCTGTGGCGCCTGCGGCGGAAGCGGAAAAGCAGCCGAAGATCCCGATGGCTTCGCCGATCCGGACGGATATGGAAGTGTTCCGGTTCTAAGCCTGGATCGATTCAAACCAAAGCCCGCCTTGTGCGGGCTTTGTTGTTTCTGCTGATTGGAGACTTCCGGTATGGCTGATGGCCTCATCGCTGGCAAGCCAGCTCCCACAGGGGTATCTGTTGAGCGCAGATTGTGTGTACGACATCAATCACTGTGGGAGCTGGCTTGCCAGCGATAGCGACTGTACAGGCAACAAAAAGCCCGCAGACGAGTGACCGTATGCGGGCTTCAATATGTAAAGGCTGAAAGATCGCAGCCTTCGGCAGCTCCTACGGCTTAAGCCCGACGCTCATGCATCCGCGCCAGTTGCCGCTCCAGCATCGATGGATAAGGCTCCATCAACCGCTCCACGCAGCAAGCGCCTTCAGGGCTGGCAATCGGGCGGATCCGTGCGCGTTGACGGATCAGCGCGTCGTCACTGATCTTGCGTTCCACCAGCAGCAGGTTGCGGCTGTGTTGCGACAGGGCCAGGGCATCCTGGGCGGGGTCAGTCAGCAGCAGATCAATCTGGCTCAGGCCGAACAGTTCGTCGCCCAGGGTCAGGCCCAGCTGCAATTGCAGGGTGATGCCGCTGTCGGCGACTTCGATCTGCAACTGATGACCCAGCGCACGCAGCAACTCGCCGCAGCAGATGGCATTGGTCAGGTAATCGTCGCCGCTGTCTTCGGTGTGGAACAGCATCAGCGTGCTGCCATCGTTCAGGGTGTGCAGTTCACTCTGGTAGAGCGAAGCGGCCTGGTCGAGGCAGTCGCGGTAGCGCTTGAGCAGTTCTTCCAGGCGAGTGCGCGGCAAGCGACGCAGCTGCTCCTGGGAGCCCAACTGCACAGCCAGAACGGCGCTGTGTTGCGGCACATTCGATGGTGCAGGACGGGCGACCGGTTTTGCTGCACTGTCTGCCGATTCATCGATCAAATCAGCGAAGGCATCGTCGTCGTCGTCATCGACGGTACTGACAACCCGCCGTGGCGCCGCCTTCAACGCAGCCATCGGGCGGCTTTCGTCGAAGCTCGGGTCACGCAGGTTGCGTACTTCGAAGCCCGGTTCGGCATCGTCGTCTTCGTCGTCAAACTCGGGTTCCGGCACTGGCTCCGGTTCGGCGGGCTCTGGCGCAAAGTTGGCGTGCAGCTGACGCGCGAGGTCGCCGATCTCATCCTGGCGTTCGGTGGCCGGGGTGTATTCGTCGATATTGCGCAGCCATACGCGCAATTGCAGGAGCGGCGTGGAGATGTGCCGGCCCAGGCGCAGGCTCAAGGCCAGGGACAGCGCCAACAGGATCGCACTCAAGATGCCCATGCTTTGCAGGCTGATGGTCATCGGCTGCTGGAACTGATCCATGTCCAGGCTGATGCGCAGCTGACCGGCGGTCACGTCTTGGAAAGTGATCTTGCTCTGGTACATGCCCTCGGCTTCGCCCAACAGGCCGTGCTTGGGACGCTGACCGGCTTCGGCGAGGATGCGGTTGTCCACGCTATAGATTGCGGCGTGGGCCACCAACTTGTTCTTGGTCAGGTTGTTGAGCAGCACGTTGAGGCTGAGGATATCGTTGGACACCAACAGCTCGGTGGCCGAGGTGGCGGTCTGCGTGGTCAGGCTTTCGCCCAGCGCATCGGCCTGCTCGTGCATGGCCTGCTTGAACTGCAAACCCATCACGCAGGCGTAGATCACCAGGGCCAGAGCGACCAGGATCACGTTATGGCTGGCGATGCGTAATGCAATCGGTACACGGCGGTGGCGCAGTGCCCGGAAGATCAGCAGGAAGAAGTTATCGGTTTTTACTGGCGTGGGCCGGTTCACTTGAGCTCGGCTCTTTTGTCCGTGAAGTTGACGCGCAGTATAGCGAGAGGCCCTAGACCGGCAAAGCGCTCACGGTGCCCGATGGTCACTGAATGTGGGTAGAATGCGGTTTTTTTCCACCTGCGGGGGTGCGCCTTGCACGAAATCGTCCTGATAAACATCACGGGAGTCGACCGTCCAGGTCTGACTGCGGCCATTACCGGCGTTCTGGCCCAGGGTGGTGTGAACATTCTCGACATCGGTCAGGCGGTGATCCACGACACTTTGTCGTTCGGCATCCTGGTTGAAATTCCCGACACCGAGCAAGGCAAGTCCGTGCTCAAGGACATCCTGTTCAAGGGCTATGAACTGGATCAACAGGTGCGTTTCACGCCGGTGTCCGAAGAGGATTACCAGCAGTGGGTCGGCAACCAGGGCAAAAAACGCCACATCGTGACGCTGTTGACCCGCAAGGTGACCGCCGGACAATTGCAGGCCGTGAGTTCGATCACCGCCAAATACGGCCTCAACATCGACCACATCGATCGTTTGTCCGGGCGCATGCCGCTGGACACCCCGGCCGACAAGGGCAAGGGCTGCATCGAGTTTTCCGTGCGTGGCGAAGCGGCCGATCCGCAGGCGCTGCGTGCCGAATTCCTCAGCGTCGCCCAAGAGCTGAACGTCGATATCGCCTTCCAGGAAGATTCGCTGTTCCGTCGCAACCGTCGTCTGGCGGTGTTCGACATGGACTCGACCCTGATCGAAGCCGAAGTGATCGACGAGTTGGCCAAGGCTGCCGGTGTGGGCGACAAGGTTTCGGAAATCACCGAGCGGGCGATGGCTGGCGAATTGGACTTCCGCGCCAGCTTCAAAGAGCGCCTGGCGTTGCTCAAAGGTCTGGATGTCGGCGTGCTGGACTCGATCGGCGCCTCGCTGCGTCTGACTGAAGGCGCGGAAACCCTGTTCGCCGAACTCAAGCGCCTGGGTTACAAGACTGCCATTCTGTCGGGCGGCTTCACCTACTTCGCCAAGCAATTGCAGGCCAAGTTGGGCATCGACTACGTGTTCGCCAACGAGCTGGAAGTGGTCGACGGCAAGGTTACGGGCGTTGCAATCGAGCCGATTGTCGATGCACAACGCAAGGCGGATCTGCTGAAAGAACTGGCGCATAAGGAAGGCTTGCGACTGGAGCAGACCATTGCGGTCGGCGACGGCGCCAACGACTTGCCGATGCTGGCGATTGCCGGTTTGGGCGTGGCATTCCGTGCCAAGCCGCTGGTGAAACAGTCGGCGAAGCAGGCGATTTCCACCCTTGGGCTGGATGGCGTGCTGTATCTGCTGGGCTTCCGCGATCGCGACGGACAGCTCTGATACACCCGCAGTCTGTGGATCTGCATGTAGGAGCTGCCGCAGGCTGCGATCTTTTGATCTTGATTTCCCAAGATCAAAAGATCGCAGCC
>NZ_JBLNNF010000029.1:0-54597 GCF_047784845.1 Pseudomonas sp. NFX98
GTCACAGGCAAAAAGCCTAAGGAGCTGCACGGCTTCCAGATCCCTCCCTCGATGATCAGTCGAGAACTATCGCTCCTGATGGAGCGATAGTCGAGATACAAGGAGCTGCCGCAGGCTGCGATCTTTTGATCTTGTTTTTTTAGATCAAGATCAAGAGATCGCAGCCTGCGGCAGCTCCTACAGGGGATCAGTGGTTACAGGCCAAGATCCGACAAGCCCGGATGATCATCAGGACGACGGCCCAGCGGCCAGTGGAATTTGCGGTCGCTTTCCTTGATCGGCATGTCGTTAATGCAGGCAAACCGATTGGCCATCAAACCGTTCTCGTCGAACTCCCAATTCTCGTTGCCGTAGGAGCGGAACCAGTTGCCCGAATCGTCGTGCCATTCATAGGCGTATCGCACGGCTATGCGGTTGCCGGTAAATGCCCAGATCTCCTTGATCAGGCGATAGTCCAGTTCCTTGGCCCACTTGCGCGTCAGGAAGCCCTTGGCTTCTTCGCGGTTGTAGGCGAACTCGGCGCGGTTACGCCACTTGGTGTCCAGGGTGTAGGCCAGCGACACACGTTCCGGGTCGCGGGAGTTCCAGCCATCTTCGGCCAGGCGAATTTTTTCGATGGCCGATTCACGGGTGAACGGCGGCAATGGCGGACGAACTTCAGCGTTGGACATTTCAGATCTCCGAATCAATTTAAAGTTGTAGACACGTTGTCGAGCTTGATTAAGTTGCTACAGGTCCAATAATTTCCGTGCCATGCATTGCGCATTATCGGCGGCACTGTGATCACCCATTACAAGCGCCACGGTAATGGCACCATCGATCAGGATCAGCAGCTGTTTGGCCAACAGCTGTGGGTCCTCGGCACCATGTTCGGTACACAGCTCGCACACGTAGTCGAGCAGCTTCTGTTTGTGGTCCTTGGCGACCAGGCGAACCGGGTCTTGCGGGTCGCCGGTTTCGCCGCTGGTATTGATGAACGCGCAGCCGCGAAAGCCTTCTGAAGCGAACCATGACTTGAGCACGGTAAACAGGTTGAGCAAGCGCTCGGCCGGGGTTTCGGCCTGTCCGACTTCGCTTCTGTACCAGTGCATCCAGCGTTGGTCGCGGCGTTGCAGGGCCGCGATGGTCAGCTCCTCCTTGTTGGCGAAGTAGCGGTAGATGCTTTTTCTGGAGACGCCGGCGGTCTTCACCAGAAGATCCATGCCAGTGGCGGCGATGCCACTTTTGTAGATCAACTTTTCGGTGACATCCAGAATGATGTCGCGTGTGTCGTAGTTAGTGATTTCGTTCATGTGGCAAACAGTAGAACGATCGTTCTCCATGGTCAAGTGTATATTTTTGTTATCTGTGGAAATGCCATCGCGAGCTGGCTCGCTCCTGCAAGGGAATGCATTCCAGATGGGGGAACCAGCCTGCTGGCGATGGGGCCATTACAGACAGTAACAAGACCCGAACCGATCCATGGTGTAAGCTCTCAAGCTCTCTGGATTCGACCCATTGCGAGCCCTATGCCGTCGCTTTTCAAACGCTCCCTGCTGCCCAAACTGCGCAGTTTTCCACTGACCGCCGATGCCGTCACCATCCTCTCCGGCGCTGCCGAGTTCCGTCGTTGCCTGCTGGAAAAAATCGCCAGCGCCACCCAGCGCATCTATATCGTCGCGCTGTACCTGCAACAGGACGAGGCCGGCCAGGAAATTCTCGATGCCTTGCACGCGGCCAAACTGGCGCGTCCACAACTGGACGTGGCGGTGGTCGTTGACTGGCTGCGCGCCCAGCGCGGTTTGATCGGTGCCGGCAAGCAGCCGGGCAACTCGGCCTGGTATCAGGAGATGACCCGCACCCACGAAAGTGAAGTGCCGGTGTATGGCGTGCCGGTGCAAACCCGCGAACTGTTTGGCGTATTGCATTTGAAGGGTTTTGTCATCGATGACTGCGTGATCTACAGCGGCGCGAGCCTGAACAACGTTTACCTGCACAAGTTCGACAGGTACCGCTACGACCGTTATCACCTGCTGAACAACCGTGCGCTGGCCGATTCCATGCATCACTTGGTTCAGCACGGTCTGGTGGCTTCCAAAGCGGTGCATCGCCTCGATTTGCCGAACCTGCCGACCACTCGCAGCCTGCGCAACGACATCGGCGATCTGCGCAGCCGTCTCAAGCATGCCGCGTATGACACCACCCAGGGTTCAACGGACAAGAGCGGTCTATCGGTCAGCCCATTGCTGGGCGTCGGCAAGAACAACCCGTTGAGCCGGGTGATTGGCGAACTGATTGGCAGCGCCCAGCATCAACTGATCATCTGCACGCCGTACTTCAACCTGCCGTTGGCCGTGACCCGGGAAATCAACCGTGCGCTGGCGCGGGGCGTGAAGATCGATATCGTCGTCGGCGACAAGACCGCCAATGACTTCTACATCCCGCCGAGCGAACCGTTCAAGGTGATTTCGGCGCTGCCGTACCTCTACGAAATCAGCCTGCGCCGTTTCGCCAAGCGCCATCAGCGCAACATCGACAGCGGCCAGTTGAACCTGCACCTGTGGAAGGACGGCGACCACACCTATCACCTCAAGGGCATGTGGGTCGATCAGCGCTACACCTTGCTGACCGGCAACAACCTCAACCCGCGCGCGTTTCGCCTCGACCTGGAAAACGCCTTGTTGATCGATGACCCGAAAGGCGAATTGCTGGGGCCACGCCGCACGGAACTGGCGGAGATTTTCCAGCACACGCGGCGTATCGAGCGTTATCAGGATCTGGACACCTTGCCGGAGTATCCGGCGGGTGTGGCCAAGTTTCTCAAGCGTGTCAGTCGTGTGCGCATTGAGCGGTTGCTTTACCGGATTCTTTAATAACGGTAGCGTGGCCGCTGGCGCAATCGCGGGCAAGCCCGCTCCCACAGGGTTTTGGGTCGATCACGAAATTGGGATTCAACTCAAAACTTGTGGGAGCGGGCTTGCCCGCGATAGGGGTCTAGTAGACGCTACAAAACTCAGTTCAAACCCAGCTTCCCACGCAACGTCGACAAATCCTCAGCCAAGGTATTCACCGGGCCGACCAGCGCCTTGCGGTCGTTTTCCTTCACTTTGTCGTAGGTCTCGAAACCGCCGTCCCTGGTTTTGTACTTGGCCAGAATGGTGTTCACCGTGGCGAAGTTCTTGTCGACTTTGGCAACGAATGCCGCGTCCTGTTTCTCGATTTGCGGACGGAACAGGTCGACGATTTTCTTCGCACCGTCGATGTTGCCCTGGAAGTCGTAAAGGTCGGTGTGACTGTAACGATCTTCCTCGCCGGAAATCTTGGTCGCCGCTACTTCTTCCAGCAGTGCAGCAGCGCCGCCAACGACTTTTTCCGGCGGGAAGGTCAGGCCGGCGACGCGGGTTTGCAGGTCTTTGACGTCTTTGTTCAGGCCGTCGGCCAGTTCGCCCAGACCCTTGGTGCTGTTTTCCGAAAACAACGAGTATTCGATGCGATGGAAACCGGTGAAGTCTTCGGCTTTCACGCCTTTTTCGTGGTCATCGACGCGGGAGTCGATGGAGGCATCGAGGTCACTGAACAGCTCGGCAATAGGCTCGATCGACTCGTAGTAAACCCGGGTCGGCGCGTAGAGTTTTTTCGCGGTGGCCAAGTCACCTTTTTTCACCGCGTCGGTGAACTGCTGAGTGTGGCTGGCCAGTTCGTCCAGTTGCTCGGTGACGTAGATTTTGTAGTCGGAAATCGGCTGCACCAACTCCAGCGGTGCCGTCGCCGCGAAAGCGGCAAGCGGGGTGTTGAGCAAGCCTAGGGTCAGCATTAACGCCAGTGGCGACTTTTTCATGGGACGGCTCCGTGTTGGGTATTTATGCGGTTTTTGTGGGTTGTGTGGCAGCAAGCAGCGAACGACCGATGAAATCCTGGTCGCCGGTAACGCCGGGCAGGGTGAAGAAGTAACCGCCGCCAACGGGCTTGAGGTATTCCTCCAGCGGCTCGCCATTGAGGCGGGTTTGCACGGCGATAAAGCCCTTTTCCAGATCCGCTTGGTAGCAGATGAACAGCAGGCCCATGTCGAGCTGACCGTTCTTGTTCACGCCGTTGGAGTAGTTGAACGGCCGGCGCAGGATCAGGTTGGCCTGGGTCGCGGCGGTGCGCGGGTTGGCCAGGCGAATGTGCGCGTCGAGTTTGGTCAGCTTGCCTTCGGGGTCCTTGGCGTAATCCGGCACTTGCGTTTCATGGGATCCGCCCATGGGTGCACCCGTGCTTTTGATCCGGCCGAGGATGCTTTCCTGTTCCTGTAGTGGCGTGCGGTCCCAGCGCTCGACGAAGTTGCGGATGATCCGCACTGCCTGATAGCTGCCACCCGCCGCCCAGACGGGTTCATCGCTGCCGGACCGGACCCAGACGATGCTGTCCATGGCCTTGGCATCGTTGGAATCGGGGTTGGCCGAGCCATCACGAAACCCGAGAAAGTTGCGCGCGCTCTGCGCCGGTACACCGGGTTTCGCCGGGGCCTGGGGCGGCACGCTGCCTTCCTGCTTCCAGCGCACCAATAGCAAATCCGGAAGGTTTTTTACGATGTCGCGCAGGGCGTGGATATTGGTGTCGGTGGTGTTGGCGCAGAACTGCAAGCTCAAGTCGCCGTGGCAGCAATCGGACTCCAAGGCATCATTGGGGAAGCCGACCATACGGATCAAACGTTTGGGCTTGGCGTCGGCCAGTCCGAAACGCTCGTCGAACAGCGATTCGCCGACCGACACAGTGATGGTCAGATTGTCCGGGGTGACGACCGGGCCGAGAATCCCCGAATCCACCGGTGGCAATTTCGGGTCGACCTGAGTGACCGGGCCGCCCTTCATCAGGAACGCGATGCGCTCATTGAGGGTGCGGAACAGACGCTCCAGATCTTCGCGGTTGCTGGCCAGCACATCAAACGACACCAGCATGCCGGACGCCGGGCGCGGGGTGACGATGCCGCTCTGGTGTTTGCCGTGGAAGTCGTGACGATCTTCGGTGCGGTCGCTGCTCGGTGCTTCGGTCACCTGCGCCGGGCTGGCGGCCATCGCCGGGCAGCTCAATGCGGCGCCTGCAAGGGCGACACCGGCAGCGCCCATGCCCATCAATACCCGGCGACGCTGAAGGTTGAATTGCTCTGAATCGTTCATCTGAAAGTGGTCTTCTGCTTACAGGCCGGAAAGGCCAAGGGCGGGATCGATTCCGTCGAGCGCATCGGCCAGGGCCTTGGCCTTGTCGGCGATCTGTTTGCGCTGTTCGGCGCTGACGCTGTCGTAGCTGGCGTAACCGTCGTTGACCTTGAAGCCATTGAGCTCGGTATCGAAAGCATTGATTGCCGTGTCGATTGTCGGCAGTAGCTCGGCGGCGGATTTGGTCAGCAACGGGCGCAGCAAATCGACGACTTTGCGTGCGGGGTCGAGATTGCCGGCAAAACCGTTGAGGTCGCTGTGGCTGTAGCGTTCCTCTTCACCGCTGGCGGCACGCACGTCGGCGAGGGTGTTGAGGTTGCGCACGACGATGCTCACCAGTTGCTCCGGTGGCAGCGTCTGGGCCAACAACTGATGCTTGAGGGTGGTGACATCGGCGAGCAGGCGCTGGGCGACCGGCGCCAGTCCGTCCATGGTGCGCTGTTGGAACAACGCGTATTCGAGGCGATGGAAACCGCTGAAGTCCGGGTCCTGTTCGCGTTTCTCGAAATAGTCGGCGCGGGCGTTGATGGCGTTGTCCAGTTCAGCCAGGCGCTGAGCCGCCGGGGCCAATCGTTGATACGCAGCGCGGGCCGGCAGATACAAGGCTTGAGCCTGGCTCAAGTCGCCAGATGTAATGGCTTGATCAAGCGCGGTAACGGCTTTGATCAGCGCCGTGCTCTGGCTGCTCAGGTAGACGCGGAACTCCGACAACGGCCCGACAAACGCCACCATCGACGGCTTGGCTTTGGCTGCCGCATCAGACGCGGCAGTCGGCGTGACGTGCAGGGTGCCGCGCGGATTGCTCAGCAGTCCGCAGGTGATCGCGTAGTCGCCGGGCAGCAGGTTGGCGTTGATCACCTGGCTCAGGCCCGGTGCGATGTTCTCGCGTTCTTCGACCACCAGTACGCCGTCGAGAATTTCCCACTCAACGGCACGATCGGAGCGGTTGACGATGCGGAAACTGGCGCGGCCGGCCGGTACCGTCAGGGCACCCGGTTCGCAGCTGTGCGAGTGAATCGTCACCAGCACTTCGTTGTGGTTGGCCTGGCGCTTGGCGGCGGCCATTTTCGAGGCGTAGTAGAACAGGCCACCGGCGGCGATCATCACGATCACCGAACCGGCCACCGCCCAGCGCAAGGCGCGGGGAGGGGAAGCCTGGGGAGGGGCTGGATTTGGCATGGTTGCCCTTACTGACTGGAAACGGAGGAAGACTGTTTGACTGGCGCCGGGGCCGGGAGAAAAAACATCACCAGCGCCACCGCGAGATAAATCAGGTAAGCGCCGAGGGTGCTGACGGTTGGTGCGTCCTGATAGCCGAACATGCCGGCCAGCACCGAGCCCAACGGGCCGTCCATCGGTAGCGTCGCGCTGATGTCGAAGAGCACGGTTTGCAGGTGGTTCCACACGCCGGCTTCATGCAGTGCCTGCACGGAATTGGCGAGGATTCCGGCGGCCACCACGAGGATGAACAGGCCGGTCCAGCGAAAGAACGCGCCGAGGTTCAGGCGCATGCTGCCGCTGTAGATCAGGAAGCCGACGATGATCGCCAGGATCAGGCCGAGCAGGGCGCCGATCGGTGCCGCCGGGCCTTCGCTTTGCTGGAATACCGCGAGCAGGAAAAACACTGTTTCCAGGCCCTCCCGAGCCACGGCGAAAAACACCATGGCGATCAATGCGGTCACTTGATGTCTGGAGCCAGTCAGCGCCTGATCGAGGGATACATGCAGAGAATGCTTGATCGAACGCGCCACTTTGCGCATCCAGAACACCATCGAACTCAAGATGCCCACGGCCACCAGGCCGACCACGCCTTCAAACAGTTCCTGTTGTTTCTGCGGGAACTCAGCGCTGACCAGTTCCAGGCCGCCACCCACCAGCAGGGCGAGGGCGGCGGCAAGAAATACGCCGATCCATACGGCGGGCATCCATTGGCCGCGGCCCGTTTGTTTCAGGTAGCTGGCGATGATGCCAACGATCAACGCGGCCTCGATGCCTTCGCGCAGCATGATCAGAAAAGGAACGAGCATTCAGCAGCGTCTCGGATTTAGATAGGGTGCTAATTTGTAACATAATGACACTCATTCCCATATGGGATTCATTGACAATTACCTGAACGTAAGCTGAACAATCTTAAGAACACCGCAAGCCCCTGTAGGAGCGAACCTGCTCGCGATGACGCAATCACAGCCGACATCAATGTTGATTGATCTACCGCAATCGCGAGCAGGCTCACTCCTACAGGGGTGACGGCTGCGCTAATATGCCCACCACTCAAACAAGAACAGGGCTTGCTGCGCTCAATGTCGGAAAAAGACACCATCTCCATTCAACTGGTGCGTGAAGCGCTGTTGCAGAGTTGCGCCCCGGGCGTCGCCACCGACGAGGTGTTGAACAAGGTCGGTATTGATCCGTTGCTGTTGAACAGCTCCAACGCTCGCGTTCCGGCGACGGCATACGCGCGGCTTTGGCGCTTGCTGGCCCGGCGTGGGGATGATGAGTTCTTCGGCATGGACCCACGCAAGCTCAAATCCGGCAGTTTCGAGTTTCTGTGTCGCTGCGCGATGATCCAGCCGAACGTGGTGACGGGACTCACCAGCGGCCTGAATTTCCTGTCGTTGATGTTTGAGCGCATGCCCGCCGAACTGGTGCGTCAGCAAAGCCTGGCGGAAATCGTGCTGCTGGAGGACGACCACGATCCGCGCCGCGCCTTCACGTATTTCACTTACTGGATGATCGTGCACGGTGTGGCGTGCTGGTTGGCGGGGCGGCGGATTCCGATCCTGGCCATCGAATTGCGCTGCCCGCAGCCGGATTTTTGCGACGATTATCAGGTGATGTTTTCCGAAAACCTGCGCTTCGACCGGCCACGCACGCGGATGATTTTCTCCGCCGATTGCCTGGACCTGCCGATCAAGCGCACGGCGGAAGAACTCAAGCGTTTCCTGGCTCATGCGCCGGCGAACATTCTGGTCAAGTACCGCGACCCGCAGAGCCTGGCGAGCCGCATCAAGCATGACCTGCGGCAATTACCCGCCGAGCAATGGCCGGAAACCGAAGCCCTGGCGCAACGCCTGTGCATGTCGGCCTCGACCCTGCGCCGCCGACTGGCCGAAGAAGGCCAGACCTACCAAGGGCTCAAGGACAGCGTGCGCAAGGAACTGGCGATTGTCTGGCTGGCCGAACCCAGCATCAGCTTCGCCGACATCGCCACGCGGCTGGGGTTTGCCGATGCGAGTTCGTTCTACAAGGCGTTTCGCAAGTGGTCGGGGTCCAATCCGGGGCATTATCGGAGTTTGATTCTTAACGAATCCAACTGATCCGAGCTGTGCGTTCAGGCCGCTGACGCCATCGCGGGCAAGCCTTGCTCCTACAGGTCATGCGGCAATCCTGGAAATACATCAATCCTGTAGGAGCAAGGCTTGCCCGCGATGGCGCCCTGACGGGCACAGCATCCTTTGAATCTTGGCCAAACCAGTCAGACAACTTGATAACTTTGACCATTGCCCGACGCCCCGCGCGGGGCGAGTATTTCCCTGTTGTTTACGGTTCCCCCAACCAATAAAAAACACAGAGGGATTCTGGCAATGCGCGATTACTTGTCTGCTGTTTCACAGTTCAATTATCAGCACACCGTCGACGCCGCACTCGCGGGCGATCTGACTGCCCTCAACGCCTGCGTCGAGTGTTGCGACCGGCATGCGTTACCCGGCCGGATCGCTTTGTTCTGGGAAGGTCGCGATGGCTCCAGCGCCACGTACACCTTCACCGACCTGCAAGACAAAGCCGCGCGCTTTGCCAATTTCCTCCTGGCCCAAGGCGTGAGAAAAGGCGACAAGGTCGCCGGCCTGTTGCCACGTAACATCGAATTGCTCATCACCGTGTTCGCCACCTGGCGCATTGGCGCGGTCTATCAACCTCTGTTTACCGCTTTCGGCCCTAAAGCCATCGAGCACCGTCTCGGCTGCTCCGGCGCCAAAGTGGTGGTCACCGACGCGGTCAACCGCTCGAAACTCGCCGAAGTCGCCGATTGCCCGACCACCGTCACCGTCGGTGGCCCGAAAGGGCAAGGCATCGTTCAGGGCGATTTCAGTTTCTGGGCCGAACTGGCCAATTATTCCGACAACTGCGAACCGGTGATGCTGACCGGTGAAGACCCGTTCCTGCTGATGTTCACCTCGGGCACCACTGGCCCGTCGAAAGCGTTGTCGGTGCCACTCAAGGCCATCGTTGCGTTCCAGAGCTACACCCGCGACGCCGTGGACCTGCGCCCGGAAGACGCGTTCTGGAACGTCGCCGATCCGGGTTGGGCCTACGGCATCTATTTCGGTGTGACCGGGCCGATGTCGATGGGGCACCCGGTCACGTTCTACGATGGCCCGTTCACCCTCGAAAGCACCTGCCGGGTGATCAACAAGTACGGCATCACCAATCTCACGGGTTCGCCGACCGCTTATCGTCTGTTGATTGCTGGCGGCGATGAGTTCGCCAAGTCGATCAAGGGCAAGCTGCGCATTGTCAGCAGCGCCGGCGAGCCGCTGAACCCGGAAGTGATCCGCTGGTTTGCCGATCAACTCGGCGTGGTCATTCACGACCATTACGGCCAGACCGAGCTGGGCATGGTGCTGTGCAACCACCATGGTCTGGAGCATCCCATCCACATGGGCGCCGCCGGTTTTACCTCGCCGGGCCACCGCATCGTGGTGCTGGACGACGAATACAAGGAACTGGGCGTCGGTCAGCCTGGCATTCTGGCCATCGACCGCACCCAGTCGCCGATGTGCTGGTTCGCCGGTTACGAAGGCGCACCGACCAAAGCCTTCGTCGGCGACTATTACCTGAGCGGCGACACCGTCGAGTGGAACCCGGACGGCAGCATCAGCTTTGTCGGGCGCAGCGATGATGTGATCACCACCTCCGGCTACCGCGTCGGCCCGTTCGACGTGGAAAGTGCGCTGATCGAGCACCCGGCAGTGGTGGAAGCCGCCGTCGTCGGCAAGCCCGATCCGGAGCGCACCGAACTGGTCAAAGCCTTCGTCGTGCTTAGCGCGCAATACCGCGCATCGCCGGAGTTGGCCGAAGAGTTGCGCCAACACGTGCGCAAGCGTCTGGCGGCGCATTCTTACCCCCGTGAAATCGAATTTGTCAGCGAGTTGCCGAAAACCCCAAGCGGCAAATTGCAGCGCTTTATCTTGCGTAATCAGGAAATCGCCAAAGCCCAAGAGGCGGCGGCAAAGAACGTCTCAGCTTGAATCCAAGGACACAATGATGCAGATCGAAAACAAGGTTTTTCTCGTCACCGGCGGCGCTTCCGGCCTCGGTGCGGCCACCGCTGAAATGCTGGTCGCGGCCGGCGCCAAAGTGATGCTGGTGGACATGAACGCCGAAGCCGTGGCAGCTCAGGCCCAGCGCCTGGGCGCGCAAAGCGTGGTGGCGGACATCAGCAACGAAGCGGCGGCCGAAGCGGCAGTGCAAGCGACGGTCAAAGCCTTTGGCGGCCTCAACGGCCTGGTCAATTGCGCCGGCATCGTGCGTGGCGAGAAGATCCTCGGCAAGAACGGTCCGCATGCGCTGTCCAGCTTCAGCCAGGTGATCAACGTCAACCTGATCGGCAGCTTCAACATGCTGCGCCTGGCCTCGGCGGCGATTGCCGAAACCGAAGCGGACGCCGATGGCGAGCGCGGCGTGATCATCAACACCGCGTCCGCTGCGGCTTATGACGGCCAGATCGGTCAAGCGGCGTACGCGGCATCCAAAGGCGCCATCGTCAGCCTGACCTTGCCCGCCGCCCGTGAACTGGCGCGCTTCGGCATCCGCGTGATGACCATCGCCCCGGGCATTTTCGAAACGCCGATGATGGCTGGCATGACCCAGGAAGTCCGCGACTCCCTGGCGGCTGGCGTACCGTTCCCGCCGCGTCTGGGCAAACCTGCCGAGTACGCGTCGCTGGTACGGCATATCATTGAAAACAGCATGCTCAATGGCGAGGTGATCCGTCTCGACGGTGCCTTGCGCATGGCCGCGAAATAAAGAGGATTTGTCATGAGCCTTTCCAACGATCCAATTGTCATTGTCAGCGCCGTCCGCACCCCGATGGGTGGTTTTCAGGGCGAACTGAAAAGCCTGACCGCACCGCAACTCGGTGCTGCCGCGATCAAAGCCGCAGTCGAGCGCGCCGGTGTCGCTAGCGACGCCGTCGATGAAGTGCTGTTCGGTTGCGTGTTGCCTGCCGGTCTCGGCCAGGCCCCGGCCCGCCAGGCTGCGCTGGGCGCCGGGCTGGATAAATCCACCCGTTGCACCACCCTCAACAAAATGTGCGGCTCGGGCATGGAAGCGACCATCCTGGCCCACGACATGCTGGTCGCCGGTAGCGCTGAAGTGGTCATCGCCGGGGGCATGGAAAGCATGTCCAACGCGCCATACCTGCTGGACCGCGCCCGCAGCGGCTACCGCATGGGCCACGGCAAGATACAGGATTCGATGTTCCTCGACGGCCTGGAAGACGCCTACGACAAGGGCCGCCTGATGGGCACCTTTGCCGAAGACTGCGCCGAAACCAACGGCTTCAGCCGCGAAGCCCAGGACGCATTTGCCATCGCCTCGACCACCCGCGCTCAGCAAGCGATCAAGGACGGCAGCTTCAGGGACGAGATCGTTCCGCTGACCGTAACCGTCGGCAAAGAGCAGGTGACGATCAGCAACGACGAGCAACCGCCGAAGGCCAAGCTGGACAAGATCGCCTCGCTGAAACCGGCGTTTCGCGACGGTGGTACGGTGACGGCGGCGAACTCCAGTTCGATCTCCGATGGCGCGGCGGCATTGGTGCTGATGCGCCGTTCCGAAGCGGAAAAGCGTGGCTTGAAACCACTGGCCGTGATCCATGGCCATGCGGCATTTGCCGATACGCCGGGCCTGTTTCCGGTGGCACCGATTGGCGCCATCAAGAAGTTGATGAAAAAAACCGGCTGGTCGCTCAATGAAGTCGATCTGGTGGAAGTCAACGAAGCCTTCGCCGTGGTCGGCATGGCCGCGATGACGCATCTGGAAATCCCCCACGAGAAACTCAACGTGCACGGCGGCGCTTGCGCCTTGGGCCACCCGATTGGTGCGTCTGGCGCGCGGATTTTGGTGACCTTGCTCTCGGCCCTGCGCCAGAAAGGTTTGAAGCGTGGCGTTGCGGCGATCTGCATCGGTGGCGGCGAAGCGACGGCGATGGCCGTGGAATGCCTCTACTAAAGCCACCGCCAATCCCTGTAGGAGCTGTCGAGTGCAATGAGGCTGCGATCTTTTGATGGTTAAAAAAAGCAAGATCAAAAGATCGCAGCCTGCGGCAGCTCCTACAGGGGACAGTTACATATTAAGGAATTGCCATGATCCCCAATGACGACCAACAACAAATCCGCGACATGGCCCGGCAGTTCGCCGAGGAACGGCTGAAACCGTTCGCCGCCGAGTGGGACCGTGAGCATCGTTTCCCCAAGGAAGCCATCGGCGAGATGGCCGAGCTGGGCTTCTTCGGCATGCTGGTGCCGGAGCAGTGGGGCGGTTGCGACACCGGTTACCTGGCCTACGCCATGGCCCTGGAAGAAATCGCCGCGGGCGATGGCGCCTGCTCGACCATCATGAGCGTGCACAACTCGGTGGGCTGCGTGCCGATCCTGCATTACGGCAACGATGAGCAGAAAGAACGCTTCCTCAAGCCGTTGGCCAGCGGCGCAATGCTTGGCGCTTTTGCGCTGACCGAACCGCAGGCTGGTTCCGACGCCAGCGGCCTGAAAACCCGCGCGAAGCTGAACGGCGATCACTATGTGCTCAACGGCTGCAAACAGTTCATCACCTCCGGGCAGAACGCCGGGATCGTGATCGTGTTTGCGGTGACCGACCCGACGGCAGGCAAGCGCGGCATCAGTGCGTTCATCGTGCCTACCGACTCGCCGGGCTACAAAGTCGCGCGGGTCGAAGACAAGCTAGGCCAGCACGCCTCCGACACCTGCCAGATCCTTTTCGAAGACGTCAAAGTCCCGGTGGCCAACCGCTTGGGTGAAGAGGGCGAAGGCTACAGGATTGCCCTGGCCAACCTCGAAGGCGGACGTGTCGGCATCGCTTCGCAATCAGTGGGCATGGCCCGTGCTGCGTTCGAAGCGGCGCGTGATTACGCCCGTGAGCGCGAGAGCTTCGGCAAGCCGATCATCGAACATCAGGCCGTGGCGTTCCGCCTGGCGGACATGGCGACCCAGATCGCCGTGGCCCGGCAAATGGTGCATTACGCCGCCGCCCTGCGTGACAGTGGTAAACCGGCGCTGGTCGAAGCATCGATGGCCAAGCTGTTCGCCTCGGAAATGGCCGAAAAGGTCTGTTCTTCGGCCTTGCAAACCCTCGGCGGTTACGGTTATTTGAACGACTTCCCGCTGGAGCGGATATACCGCGACGTGCGGGTCTGCCAGATCTACGAAGGCACCAGCGACATTCAGCGCATGGTCATTTCGCGCAATCTTTGAAAGAAGGAACCATTACGTGAACTACGAAACGATTTTGCTGGAAACCCACGGCCGCGTTGGCCTGATCACTCTCAATCGCCCGCAGGCGCTGAACGCCTTGAATGCGCAGATCGTCAGCGAGCTGAACCACGCCCTCGATGGTCTGGAAGCCGATTCGAACATCGGTTGCATCGTGCTGACCGGCTCGAAAAAAGCCTTCGCCGCTGGTGCCGACATCAAGGAAATGGCTGAGCTGACCTATCCGCAAATCTATCTGGACGACCTGTTCAGCGACAGCGACCGCGTGGCCAACCGCCGCAAGCCGATCATCGCGGCGGTCAATGGTTTTGCCTTGGGTGGCGGCTGTGAACTGGCGCTGATGTGCGACTTCATTTTGGCAGGCGACAACGCCAAATTCGGCCAACCGGAAATCAACCTCGGCGTGCTACCGGGCATGGGCGGCACCCAGCGCCTGACCCGCGCCGTGGGCAAGGCCAAGGCTATGGAAATGTGCCTGAGCGGGCGCCTGATCGATGCGGTGGAAGCAGAGCGTTGCGGGATCGTGGCGCGGATCGTGCCGAGCGATGAGCTGTTGGATGAGGCGTTGAAAGTTGCCGCGTTGATCGCCAAGAAGTCCTTGCCGATTGCGATGATGGTCAAGGAAAGCGTCAACCGCGCCTTTGAAGTGAGCCTGTCCGAAGGCGTGCGCTTTGAGCGTCGGGTGTTCCACGCGGCGTTTGCGACGCAGGATCAGAAGGAAGGGATGGCGGCGTTTGTTGCCAAACGTGAAGCGGAGTTCAAAGGCAAGTAATTCGGTTAGATCAAAAGATCGCAGCCTTCGGCAGCTCCTACAGGTACACGCATAACCCTGTAGGAGCTGCCGAAGGCTGCGATCTTTTGCTTTTACACCAGGTAGTTCTTCAGTTCGCGGGCAATCACCATCCGCTGAATCTCGCTCGACCCTTCGTAGATCTGGGTGATCCGCGCATCCCGGTAATACTTTTCTACCGGGTAATCCTCCAGATACCCGTACCCGCCATGAATCTGAATCGCTGACGAGCAAACCTTCTCGGCCATTTCCGAGGCGAACAGCTTGGCTTGCGAAGCCTCCGACAGGCATGGTTTGCCGGCCGTGCGCAGGCGCGCCGCATGCAGGATCATCAACCGCGCCGCATTAAGCTGCATGTGCATATCAGCCAACAGGTTGGCGATGCTTTGGTGCTCGATGATCGGTTTGTCGAACTGCACACGATCACGGGAGTAAGCCAGCGCCGCTTCGAACGCCGCACGGGCGATGCCCAGTGCCTGCGCGGCGATGCCGATGCGGCCGCCTTCGAGGTTGGACAGGGCGATGGCCAGGCCTTTACCGCGTTCACCCAGCAAGTTGGCTTCGGGAATGGTGCAGTTGTTGAGCGTCACGGCACAGGTGTCGGACGCGCGAATGCCCATCTTGTGTTCGGTGCGGTCGACGATGAAACCGGCGGTGTCGGTCGGCACCAGGAACGCCGAAATACCGCGCTTGCCGAGGTCCGGATCGGTCACGGCAAACACGATGGCCAGTTTCGCCCGTTTGCCGTTGCTGACAAATTGTTTGGCGCCGTTGATCACCCACTGACCGTCACGCAGTTCGGCGCGGGTGCGCAGGTTGTGCGCTTCGGAACCGGCCTGGGGTTCGGTCAGGCAGAAGCAGCCGATGGTCTGGCCGCTTGCCAGATCAGCCAGCCAGGTCTGTTTCTGCTCTTCAGTGCCGTAATTGAGCACCGGCCCGCAACCCACCGAGTTGTGGATGCTCATGAACGCGCCGGTAGCGCCGTCGCCGGCCGAGATTTCTTCCACTGCCAACGCATAGGCAACGTAGTCGACGTAGGTACCGCCCCATTCCTCAGGCACCACCATGCCTAACAGGCCCAATTCCCCCATCTTCGCCACCAGACCGTCGTCGATCCAGCCGGCCTTTTCCCAGGCCTGGGCGTGAGGCGCGATTTCACCGCGGGCAAAGTCCCGGGCCATGTCGCGGATCATTACTTGTTCTTCAGTCAATTCGAGATCGTGCATGGCTCAGCTCCCGCTCTCATCAAAACCGTTGAAGAAACTCGCCACGTGTTCGGCGTCCAGCGCCTGCAAGGTGGGCGGGTTCCAGCGCGGATTCTTGTCTTTGTCGATCAGCAGGGCGCGCACGCCTTCGATCAGGTCGCCACGCTCGAACCACTGGCGGTCCAGGTGCAGCTCAAGGGCAAAGCATTGTTCAAGGCTCAGGCGCCGACCGCGACGCAGCATTTCCAGGGTCACGCCCATGGCCAGTGGTGAACGCGTCTCCAACAGGTCGGCGGTGTTTTTCGCCCATTCGTGGCTGTCGGCGACCGTTACTTCGCGCATTTGCTCAACCATACTCGGCACGTCAGGCAACGCGAAGAAGTGGTCGATGGCCGGGCGCAAAGTCGCCAATGGCGCATCCGGCAACTGTTGCACGGCGAGCTTCGCCAGCAGGCTTTGCAGGTCCTTCAGCGGTGTGTCGCGCCACTCCAGTTGATCGAGTTTTTCGTCCAGCGTGGCCAGTTTGCTGCTGTCCAGATACCAGTCGGCCAAGCCGCAATACAGCGCATCGGCGGCGCGGATCTGCACGCCGCTGACGCCCAGATAAATCCCCAGTTCACCGGGAATGCGTGGCAGGAAGTAGCTGCCGCCGACGTCCGGAAAATAACCGATGCCCACTTCCGGCATCGCCAGACGGCTTTTCTCGGTGACCACCCGCAGATCGGCGCCTTGCACCAGACCCATGCCGCCGCCGAGGACGAATCCGTCCATCAGTGCCAGCACGGGTTTGCGGTAGTGGTGAATCGCGATGTCGAGCGCGTATTCCTCGACGAAGAAATCTTCGTGCAGCGTGTCGCCGCTTTTGAAGCTGTCGTAGAGCGAGCGGATATCGCCACCGGCACAAAATGCCTTTTCGCCGGCACCGCGCAAAACCACAGCATGCACCTGCGAATCGTGAGCCCAGGCGTCGAGCTGGCGATGCAGGTTGCGCACCATGTTGAGGGTGATGGCGTTGAGGCCGGCGGGGCGGTTGAGGGTCAGGTGACCGATGTGGTTGCGTACTTCGGCCAGCACTTCGTTTTGTGTGGCATCCATGGACCAGCTCGCCTTCGATGAAACCTGAGCAGTCATCACTAACTCCCTGCTTTTATTGTTCTTTATAGAGAAGCTCGCGCGCGAGCGATGCTGGATCGTACCAGTGCAAATTTGTGATGTACAACCGGGATATGTGCAGCGTCTATTTGCGTTTTTGCCTTATGGCAAAGAAAAAAAATCGCAGCCTTCGGCAGCTCCTACAGGAGAATGCATTCCAATGTAGGAGCTGCCGAAGGCTGCGATCTTTTGATCTTTAATGCGTACGCGACAACACTTCCCCAATACTGCGCCGCTTGGCATGCAGTTCGCTGGTATGGATCAGCTGTTCGAGGTCTTCGGGGGTGACGTCGAAGAAGGCTTCCATTTCAGCCAGGGCCAGTTTCAGGTCTTGCGCGGTGATCGCCTGGGATTCCACCGGAGGATGGTCGGCCGGGACCACGGCGACGGGTTCGCTGGCGCGCTTGGGGTAACGGATGCGAGTCAGGTTGTTATAGGCCAGGGCGCTGAACAGCATGGTCGATGCAGCGAGCATCACCGGGCCAAGCTCTTTCCAGTCCAGGGCAATGGTCGCCGGGTCGGCCAGGACCAGCAACAATGCCAGTGCTCCAGCCGGCGGGTGCAGGCAACGCAGCCAGCACATCAGGATCACCGCCATGCCGGCTGCGAGGCAAGCGCTGCCGAGGGTTCGTCCGAGCACGTGGGCGACCAGCAAAGAGACGACCCCGGCACTCAAATAACCGCCGAGTATCGACCAGGGTTGTGCGAGTGCTCCAGAAGACACCGCGAACAACAACACCGCCGAGGCACCCAGCGGACCGACCAGATGCTGCGCCACTTCCATGCCGAAAACCTGAGCACAGACCCAGACGCTGAGCATCGTTCCCAGTGCCATACCGATGGCAGCGCGGCTCCATTCAGTCGGGCGGGTGTTGATAGCGGCGGGCAACCAGCGAGCGAGCATGATTAAGATCAATCCGTAGACAAAACCTGAGGAAAAAAAAAGGCTTATCTGGGATACCCAGAAAGCCCTTGAAGGTTGTTCCAACTATTGGGGGAGGAACGAGCACAGTGTGCCGTTACTTGCTGATGCTGACAAATTCATATTAATGAGGCTTCAGTTCACTAATTCTGATGTAAGGCCACTCGACGCCCACTCATAAAACACAGGAAACCGCCCATCGCCGTGAGTGCGCTCAACGCGTAGAACATGGTCGGTGCCGGGGTATGCATCAACAGGAACCCGCAGATCACCGGGCTCAGCGCGCCGCCGAGGGCCGCCAGGTTCTGGGCACCGTAGTAACTGCCGCGCAGTTCTTCCGGCGCCAGCGTATCAACGAAGAGGAACTCCGCTGGGTAAATGATCATTTCCCCGAGGGTGAAAATGAACATCGCCACGCACCAGCTGAGCATGCTGTCGGCCAGGCTGAAGCCGATCAACCCCAGAATGAACAGGCTGGTGCCGCCGGCAATCCAGAAGCGCAGCTTTTCCCGATTGAGGAAGCGGCCGATCTGGTACTGCAACAGAATCACGCTGATGGCGTTGCAGGCGAGCAGGGCGGCCATGATTTCCAGCGCGCGTTTGGAATCGTGGGTTACCAGCAGGTATTGCGACAGGTACAGGGTGAAGCGTCCGTGCACGACGGTGCTGAGCAGGCAGCCGCAGGTGAACATGATCAGCGTGCGGTCGTTTTTCAGGGTGATCAAGGTCTTGAGGAAACTCTGCGGTTGGCCAATCGCTGGCGCCTGCGCCGAATCCTTCGGGATGCCGATCATCAGGAAGATGCTGAAAAACGCGATGGCGCCGGCAATCAGGAACGGCGCAATCGGATACACGCCAGCGATCACCACGCCGAGCATCGGGCCGGTGGCATAGCCGATGTTGGTCAGGGTGTAGCGCAGGGAAAACGCCTTGGCGCGTTGTCCCATGGGCAGGTTTTCGCTGAGGATCGCTTTGGAGCCAATCAGGAACAACGCCGACGCGGTCTCGGTGATCACCAGGGTGGCCGTGGTCAGGTAGAGGTTTTCGGCGAAGGTCAGCAGCACGAAGCCGATGGCGCTGGAGAGCATCGCCAGAATCAGCAACCGGCGTTTTTCCAGGCGGTCGATGATGTAGCCGCCGTACAGGGCGAGCAGGGTGGCGATGAACACCGCGATGCCCAGCAGCAAGCCAACGTCCTGTTGGTTGAGCCCGAGCTTGTTGCTCAGGAACAGCGTGAGCAATGGGCTGGTGATGGCGCGGCTGACGACGATGGTCAGCGAAACGATCATCAACCGCCGAATAACGAGCGAGTAAGTGGCCACGGTGAGTGCAAATGTCCTTATTCAGATTTCGTAGTGTCTGGCGCGATACCGAGTTGCTGCCATCGCGGGCAAGCCTTGCTCCTACAAAGCCCACACAATCCTGTAGGAGCAAGGCTTGCCCGCGATGAGGCCGGAACAGCCAACGCCATGTTCAAGCCAGCCACCGTTCCAGCGCGCACACCGATTCCATTTCTTCAATCCGCCACAACTGCCCCAACAATTCTTCAGCCTGCCGCTGTGGAATCACCCGCTCAGCCAAACTGAAAAACTTCTCTTCCAGCGCCGCATCACTCAGCGGATTACCCGGTGCGCCCAGCGGCACTTCAACGCACAGGCTCGCCTGCCGACCGTCCACGGTCCGCACTGTCACCACGGGCTCGCCATCCTCGGACAGTTGCAGGTCTACTTCAAGGCGAATGCGCGACATCCACTGGGCAATGCGCGGATCACGGCGTTGCTCATCGTCATAGGCCTGCAACCGGCAATGACCGTGCACCAGCCGCGACGCCAGCGCATACGGCAAGCTCATCTGCGCGGCCGCGAGGCTGCTGACATCCTGACCACCGCACATGTCATGCAGAAACCCGCACAGCGAAACCTGCACGTCCTCGACCTGATCGACCGGCACCTTCAGTTGATCGAGCAACAGGCCCAACGCATCGATAGCCGAATGGGTTCCCCGGCATGACGCGTACGGCTTGATCGAACAGCGGGCGAGTTTCCACACTTCGCCGAGACCGGCATCCAGCGCCTCGGCAGTCGAAGTGGCCGGAGCGAGGGTTTTCAGAAAACCGCCCCAGACATCGTCAAATAATTGCGTCGGCCCGCTGATGCCCTGCTGGGCAAACCGCGCCGCCAGAAATCCACCCTCGGCGGCACGACCGCTGTGCAGTTTTTTGCTTTGCGAGCCGTCGTGGATAAAGGCCCACAATCCACCGCTGAAACTCCCGGCGATGCCCAGTGCCGACAAGGTTTGCCCGGCGTCCAGCCCGAGAATCCGCGCACTGGCCGCCGCTGCACCGAACACGCCGCAAGTTGCCGTGGAGTGCCAGCCGGCGCCGTTGTGGGCCGAATAGCCGCCGCAGGCTTCCAGTACGCGACGACCGATTTCGTAGCCGATGACCACGGCGGTGATGAACTCGCGGCCATTCACCGGTTTTGCGCTCATCGACACAGCCGCCATCACTGCCGGCAATACCACCGCGCCGGAATGGTCGCAGCCACCGGTGTCGTCCAGTTCCAGGGCGTGGGCGGCGATGCCGTTGAGCATGGCAGCCTGTGCCGCGCCGACCCGTAATTCAGTACCCCAAACCAGGCTGATGCCCGTTTCACCTTCGAACACCTGTCGCGCGGTTTTCGCCACATCGCTGCCAGCCCCGGCCAGTGTCGCGCCGAAGGTGTCGAGGATGTGCCGTTTGGCTCGCTCGACCAGCACCGGTGGCAGGTCTTCAAACCGCGTGTCGACGCAAAACTGCGCCAGCCGTTGCATGCGTTCGGTCATAGCAGGTAATCCCGGTAATGCCGTTCATACACTGAAGCGGGATGATCCTCGGTCACGGGCGCCGCGGATTCGGCCCACCATTGGGCGACTTCGGCGCCAGTGGCGATCCACACGTCCTGGTGCCGCAAAATCCCTTCCAGCAATTCGCGCAACACGCCGATCCGTCCCGGCGTGGCAATGATTTCCGGGTGCAGGCGCAGCACGTAACACAGGCCAAAACGGTGGAACCCGGCGAAATCCATTTGCAGGTTGCCGAGGGTGTGGCTGTAGGAGGCGATGCGCGATTGTGCCGGTGGCACGGCGGGGCTGAGGTTGAAGGCGAAGTAGGGTTCGTCCTCCAGTTCATAGTGCAATGGCAGCTCGACCACCTCGGGCGCGGTCGGGTGAGCGAACGGCAGATCATCGCCGCGCCATGACGACGACCAGCGAATGCCCTGATCGCGCAACGCTTCGATGAAACCCGGCGCACCGTTGCCGGCGGGGATGCGAAAACCGGTTGGGCGCTGGCCCGTCAGCGCAGTCAACGCGTCGCAACCTTTGGCGATGTCGGCGCTCTGGGTGGCGAGGTCGAGGCTGTCGTAGTCCTGATGGCGATACCCGGCGCAGGCGATTTCATGGCCGCCGGCCTGGATCGCGCGGATGTGCTCAGGGTTTTCCTCGGCGACGATGCCGGGGACAAACCAGCTGCTCGCCACCCCGAGCTCCTTGAACAGGCCGAGCAAACGCTCGACGCCGCGCTGGGTGCCGTAGCGCCACACCGACAGGGTCTTGTCGCGCCCGGCGACTTCCGGGGCCTGGGTGAGAATGCCGTGGATGTCGTTGTAGTCAACAGTCACGACCACGGCGCAGCGATAGCCTTTGGGCCAGTGAGCGGAATCAGCCATGGTGATGCTCCTTCAGCCACCAGTGGGCGACATCGCGGCAGGTGGCGAACCACACGTCGTCGCGTTGGCGCATGTGTTCGAAGAGTTTTTCCAGCAACAGGATGCGTCCCGGTTTGCCGGTGATCTTGGGGTGGAACAGGGTGGTCAGGCACAAGCCTTCGTTCATCGCGCCGTCGTATTCGCGGCACCAGTTGTCGAGGGTCAGCTCGTAGCTCGCGGTGCGGTCCAGCCCTGAAGGGAAGTTCGGCGCACGGGTGTAGGCGAGGGAGGCGTAATCGTCCATTTCCCAGCGCCCGGGGATTTCCACCAGTGGCGTGGCGTGGCCGGGTACGTTGACCAGATAGGGGCGATCATCGCCGCGCATGCTGCTGGAGTAGGTCACACCGGCGTCAACCAGCATCGCCGGAGTTTCTGCCCGCCAATCTCCGGACGGTGTGCGAAAGCCTTCGGCGCGGATGTGCAGGTGCTTCCAGAACACCTCGCGGGACAACTTCATCACGTCCTTTTGCTGTTCCAGCGTCAGGGCGTAAAAGGATTCGTGTTTATAGCCGTGATACGCCACCTCATGCCCGCGCTCGACAATCGCCTGGCACTGTTTCGGCCAGTTTTCCACGACCCAGGCCGGGACGAAAAATGTCGTCGGGATCTTGAACTCATCGAGCAGATCGAGAATCCGTGGCAATGCCCGATAAGGACCGTAACCACCGAAACCGAAGTACTCGGGCTTGCGCCAGATCGAGCCGTTGAGCATGGCATCGCCGGTCGGGCCATCGAGGTCGAAGGCCAGGGCCAGACAGGCCTTGTGCTGGTCGGGCCAGGTGGGTTGGGGTGAGGAGGACATCTGTGGTGCTCCAGTTATCTTCAAGTAAACACCCGATCCCTGTGGGAGCGGGCTTGCCCGCGATGAGGCCAGTACATTCAACATCTTCATCGACTGATACGCCGCCATCGCGAGCAAGCTCGCTCCCACAGGGAGTTGGGTCGCCTGCGCGATTACTTCCCGGCGTTAACCGTCACAGTCTTGATCGCGCCCAGTTCCAGGTCCCACTTCTTCAGGATCGCCTGGTAGCTGCCGTCGTCGATCATGCTTTGCAGCGCAACCTTCACCGCTTCGCTCAGCTCAGGCTTTTTCTTGCTCACGCCAAGGCCGGTGAACTGCTCGGAGATCGGCAGGCCCACGGTCTTGTACATGTCTTTTTCCTGGGTCTTGAGGTAGGACAGGGTTTCGCTGCCCTGCATCGCCGCGTCGATGCGGCTCTGGCGCAGTTGCGCCCGGGCGTCGGCCGAGCCTTCGGTGCCGATCACGTTGATCGCAGGCTTGCCGGCGGCTTCGCAGTTGGCCTTGCTCCACTCGGCGATTTCCGCCGGGAACGTGGTGCGACGGCTGGTGCCGACTTTCTTGCCGCACAGGTCGACGATCTCGTTGGTGTCCTTGTTTTTCTGCAAGGTGTAGAACTGCGGGCCGCTGGTGAAGTAGTCGACGAAAGTTACGCTGGCCTGACGCTCGGCGGTGTCGGTCATGCCCGACAGCACCATGTCCACCCGGTCGGTGGTCAGCGCATTGATCATTTGCTCGAAGCCGGTTTCCTGCCATTTGATCTTCACACCCAGACGCTCAGCCAGGGCATTGCCCAGGTCATAGTCGAGGCCGGTGAGGGTGTTTGTGGCCGGGTCCTTGAAATCCATCGGCGGGTAGTTCGGCATGATCGCGACGACGATCTCGCCCTTTTCCTTGATGCTGGCCGGCAATTCGGCGGCGAAACTGAAGCCGGAGGCCATGACGCCTGCGAGTACTGCTGGGATAACGAAGTTCTTCATGGTCGTTCTCTTATGAGTGTTGTGAGCGTCAACGGACGCTTAGGTTCGAACGGCAGAAATGAAGCTTTGGGTGCGTGGGTTTTGCGGACTTATTAGAATTTCTTCGGGGCTTCCAGCCTCCACGATCTGCCCGCCGTCCATGAACACCATGCGGTTGGAAACCTCGCGAGCGAAGCCCAGTTCATGGGTGACGACGATCATGGTCATGCCGGTCTGCGCCAGATCGCGCATCACCGACAGCACCTCACCGACCAGTTCCGGGTCGAGTGCCGAAGTGGGTTCATCGAACAGCATCAGCTTGGGACGCATGGCCAAGGCACGAGCAATGGCCACGCGCTGTTGCTGACCACCCGAAAGCTCGATCGGGTAGCTGTTGCGTTTGTCGGCCAGGCCGACGCGGGCAAGCAGTTCCAGGGCTTCTTCGTGCGCTTCTTTGGGCGAACGCTTGAGCACCTGGCACGGGCCTTCGATGATGTTTTGCAGCACAGTCATGTGCGGGAACAGGTTGAAGCGCTGGAACACCATGCCGGTGGACAGGCGCTGGCGGGCGATCTGCGACTCGTTGAGTTCGTGCAGTTTGTTGCCGACGACGCGGTAACCCACCAGTTCGCCGTCGACCCACAGGCCACCCTTGTCGATCTTTTCCAGCTGGTTGACGCAGCGCAGCAAGGTGCTCTTGCCGGAGCCGGACGGGCCGATGATGCACAGCACTTCGCCTTGCTCGACTTCGATGTTGACGTCCTTGAGCGCGTGGAACTGGTCGTAATACTTGTTCAGGCTCACGGCCTTGACGATGCTTCTCATGTCGGGTTCCTCAAGAACGCTTGCCGGCGCCACGAGCGAAACGACGCTCCAGACGACTTTGACCGAAAGACAGGACGGTGACGGTGGCCAGGTACCAGATACCGGCGACGATCAGCAGCTCCATCACGCGGGCATTGGCGTAGTAGATGTTCTGCGCGTTGTAGAGCAGCTCCGAGTACTGGATGACACTCGCCAGCGAGGTCATTTTCACCATGCCGATGAACTCGTTGCCGACCGGCGGAATGATGACCCGCATGGCCTGCGGCAAGATGACCCGGCGCAACGCTTGCAAGCGTGGCATGCCGATCGACTTGGCGGCTTCGTACTGACCGGTGTCCACCGAGAGCAGGCCGGCGCGCACCACTTCGGCGGTGTAGGCACCCTGGTTGATGCTCAAGCCGAGCAGAGCAGCCACGAACGGCGTCATCAGGCTCACGGTGTCGACTTCGATCAGGCCGGGGATGCCGATGGTGGGGAAGATCAGCGCCAGGTTGAACCACAACAGCAGTTGCAAAATCAGCGGCGTACCGCGGAACAGCCATGTGTAGGTCACCGCCACATAGCGCAGGATCGGGTTGGCCGACATGCGCATGATCGCGGTGATCACCCCGAACACGATGCCCAGGGCCATCGCCAGCACGGCCATGACGATGGTGTTGAGCAAACCCCACATGATCGCCTGGGAGGTGAGGAACTGGCCGATGTACGACCATTCGATCTTGCCTTCGGCGAAGGCGCGCACCAGGCCCAAAATGGCGATGACGATGACCGTGGCGAAGAAAATCCGCCCGTAATAGCGCCGCGGCACGTGTTGGTATTGGGTAATGTCGAACTGGTTTTCCGCCAGTTTGCGCTCCGCCTGGAGTCGTTCTGCCTGTGTCTGGCTCATGTTGGTTCTCCGAACTGTTCTTTCAAATCCACCACGGTTCCTGTAGGAGCAAAGCTTGCTCGCGATAGCGGTGTATGGGACGACATCAATGTTGGATGTGACGCCGCCATCGCGAGCAAGCTTTGCTCCTACAGGAGTTGCATCGCCTATCAGAGGCGGAAGCCCTGGTAGTTTTCGGTCCACGCGTGTTGCGCGGCGAGGGCGGTTTTCAGGCGGCCGATCTGTTCGCGCACCTGTTGCGGCGCGGTGCCGCCCCAGCCGCTGCGGGCAGCGATGGCGGCTTCCAGGGTCAGGCTGTCGCGTACTTCCGGGGTCAGGCGTGGATCGATCTCGGCCAGCAAGGCCGGCGAGGCTTCCCACAATTCGATGTCGTGTTTTTCACAGGCCTTCACCAGTGCGCCGGTGATTTCATGGGCTTCCTTGAACGGCACGCCGCGCAGCGCCAGCCAGTCGGCGACTTCGGTGGCGAGGGTGAAGCCCAGGGGCGCCTGGCGTCGCAGTTCTTCAACGTTGACGGTCATGGTTGCGACCATCCCGGCCATGGCCGGCAGCACCAGCAGCAGGGTGTCGACGCTGTCGAGCACGCCGTTCTTGTCTTCGCTCAAGTCGCGGTTGTACGACAGCGGCAGGGATTTCAAAGTGGACAGCAGGCCGGTCAGGTTGCCGATCAGGCGTCCGGCCTTGCCCCGCGCCAGTTCAGCGATGTCCGGGTTTTTCTTCTGCGGCATGATCGAGCTGCCGGTGGCGTAGGCGTCGTCCAGTGCGACCCAGCGGAACTGCCGCGACGACCACAGGCAAAACTCTTCAGCCAGGCGCGAGATGTTGATGCCGAGCATGCTGGCAATGAACAGGAATTCGGCGACGTGATCGCGGCTGGCCACGGCGTCGATGGAGTTTTCGCACACTCCGCTGTAACCCATTTCTTTCGCCGATTGCTGCGGCAGGCGAGCGATGGCCGAACCGGCCATGGCCGCCGCGCCCAGCGGCGACAGCGAGGTGCGTGCGTCCCAGTCCACCAGGCGCTGCACGTCACGCAGCATCGATTGCGAATGGGCCAGCAAGTGATGGGCGAAGACAATCGGCTGCGCTTGCTGCAAATGGGTGAAGCCGGGGCAAATGCTCTCGATGTGTTGCTCGGCCTGATCCACCAGCGCTTGCTGCAAGGCCAGCACCTCGACGGCCAGGGTGCGGACGTGATCACGCAGGAACAGGCGCAGGTCGTTGGCGGTCTGGTCGTTGCGTGAACGGCCGGCGCGCAGCTTGCCGCCCAGCGCACCGAGGCGTTCGGTCAGCAGGCGTTCGATGAAGGTGTGAACGTCTTCGTCGTCCAGGGTCGGGGCAATGCTGCCGGCGCGGAAGTCAGTGCCGATGCGTTCCAGTGCGTCGAGCATGGTCAGGGTTTCTTGCTCGCTCAAAAGCCCGGCGCGTTGCAGCTCCCGGGCGTGAGCCTTGGAGCCGGCGAGGTCGTACGGGGTCAGGCGGAAATAGCGCTCGGGGCAACGGGAGAGAGCGGCCAGGGCTTCGGACGGACCGCTTTTGAAGCGAGCACCCCAGAGACGGTCGGTAGCTTGAGACATTGTTGTTTTCCTCGTCGGTAACGGCGTCAGATCAAAGTGGCATTTTTCATGTAGGAGCTGCCGAAGGCTGCGATCTTTTGACTTTTCAAAAACAAGATCAAAAGATCGCAGCCTTCGGCAGCTCCTACGTCGAAGTGTCAGCTTTTAATGTTTCGAGATCAGTGAGTTGGCACTGATGTTCGGGATTTTTTGGCGGTTGCCAAGCCTGGTTTTCTGTGTTCATTATTATTAGGCCAGCTATGTTTTTGTTGTTGGGCACAGAGTGTTGAACGCGGCGCCAGAGGTAAATAAGCATTATGGAAACCCCACTTTCCAATTCCGGAAACCCGCCGCCGAAAACGCTGCAACGGGCACCGCTGGCCCTGAGCGGGCTGGATTTCAAATTGCTCAAGGTGTTCAAGGCCGTGGTCGAGGCGGGCGGTTTCAGTGCGGCGCAAAACGAGCTGAATGTGGGGCTGGCCGCCATCAGCAAACAGATCTCCGACCTGGAAATCCGCATCGGCATGCGCTTGTGCACCCGTGGTCGCGAGGGGTTTCACCTGACCGAAGAAGGGCGCCTGGTGTATCAGGCGTCGATTGATCTGTTTGCCTCGGTCGACAACTTTCGTGACCGGCTTAGTTCAGCGCAGAACGAACTTATTGGTGATTTGGGTGTGGGGGTTATCGATAACACGATATCCGACGTTAATTCACCGTTAGTTACAGCGCTTAGAAGGATTAACGAGCAATCACCGAAGGTCAGGTTTCAACTTCAGGCCACACAGTTGGATGAAGTGGAAAGAGGCGTGGTAGAGGGTCGGTTAGTAGCTGGAATCGTGCCGGTTTATCAGAAGCGTGAAGAGTTTGATTACTACGCCTTATATGAGGAGCGCTCGGAGGTCTATTGCGCGGTCGGCCACCCGTTGTTCACCATGGCCGACACGGAAATGGGCAGCAATGTGCTCAAGGATCACGAGTGCATCAATCACCGTTACGCGATTCATCGCGACAAACTCAACTTTGCCCACTACGACAGTTTTTCCGCCTCGGCGACCCAAGTGGAAGCCGTGGCCCTACTGATCAAGACTGGCCGTTTCGTGGGTTTCCTGCCGCAGCATTACGCGGCGCCGATGGTAGAGCGGGGAGAGTTTCGCGCAATACGCCCGGACCTGATCAATATCGTCACGCCGTTCAATCTGATCCTTCGGCACAACACCGTGCGTAGTCCGTTGGTGAAAGCATTTGCGCTGGCGTTGGGGGTTGATTTGAAGGCGTTGGTTTAATCGTTTTCAAATACCTGCGAGCAATTAACAGAAAACCACCACCCCTGTAGGAGCTGCCGCAGGCTGCGATTTTTTGATCTTCAGCAACCCTATGTCTAGTAAAGAACAAGATCAAAAGATCGCAGCCTGCGGCAGCTCCTACAAAAGGCGGGTAGTTGTTATGCCACCACCTGAGCAGCAGGCCATTGCTGATATGGAATCGGCAACTTGCGCGACTCACCCCGGCCCATCGGGAAGTACATGAAACCATTGCGCGCCAGGCGTTCGGCGTCGTACAGGTTGCGGCCGTCGAAGATCACCGGTGCATTGAGCCGTTGGCGAATAAGCTCGAAATCCGGGGCCTTGAATTGTTGCCACTCGGTGCAAATGATCAGCGCGTCGGCGCCGTTCAACACCGATTCGGGTGTGCCCATCAGCATCAGCTTCGCTTCCTCGGGATACAGGTTCTGGGTTTCCTGCATGGCTTCCGGGTCGAATGCGCGCACATTGGCGCCAGCGGCCCACAGCGCTTCGAGCAGCACGCGGCTCGGTGCATCGCGCATGTCGTCAGTGTTCGGTTTGAACGCCAGACCCCACACGGCAAAGGTCTTGCCGCGTAAATCGCCCTTGTAGAACGCCTTGATGCGTTCGAACAGTTTGTGTTTCTGCCGTTGGTTGATGGCTTCCACCGCTTGCAGCAGGTCGCTGGAGCAGTGCGCCTCTTCGGCGCTGTGGATCAGGGCGCGCATGTCCTTGGGAAAACACGAACCGCCATAACCGCAACCGGGGTAGATGAAGTGGTAGCCGATGCGCGAATCGGCGCCGATGCCCAGGCGTACCGATTCGATGTCGGCGCCCAGGTGTTCGGCCAGTTCGGCGATCTGGTTGATGAAGCTGATCTTGGTCGCCAGCATGCAGTTGGCGGCGTACTTGGTCAGCTCGGCGCTGCGCAGGTCCATGAACATGATGCGCTCATGATTGCGGTTGAACGGCGAGTACAGATCGCGCATCACGTCGCGCACTTCTTCGCGTTCGCAGCCGATGACGATGCGGTCCGGGCGCCGGCAATCGGCCACGGCCGAGCCTTCTTTCAGAAATTCGGGATTGGAGACGATATCGAATTGCAGCAAACGGCCGACCTTGATCAGGCACTTGTCGATGTGCGCACGCAAGGTGTCGCCGGTGCCCACCGGCACCGTGGATTTCTCCACCAGGATCACCGGTTGTTCACGATGCCGCGCCACCGCGTCACCCACCGACAGCACGTAACGCAAGTCCGCCGAGCCATCCTCACGGGACGGCGTGCCGACTGCGATGAACAACACCTGGCCGTGTTGCACGGCGAACTTTTCGTCGGTGGTGAACTGCAACCGTTTGGCGTCCAGGCTTTCGCGCACCAGGCTGGCCAGCCCCGGTTCGAAAATGCTCACGTGGCCCTGTTGCAATAACTCGACTTTTTTCTCGTCAATGTCCATGCACACCACGTCATGGCCGACTTCAGCCAGGACGGCGGCTTGCACCAGGCCAACGTAACCGCTACCAAATACACTGATTTTCATGGCTTGCTCCTGCCGCGATCGACTGCGTTCGAGGATTGCATCACCATGTTTCAATTCATCTATCAGCAGAGCGGTGGCCCCTGTCGGCGACATTTGACTTTATCGGCCATGACCGGCAGCGTAACGACCCTCTTTGTCTACACACCGTTTGTTGCTACTTCTTTTTCAAGGCCGTTTCGTTTGATTGACCTACCCGATGTTGATTCAAGTACCCCCAAGACCAACCCGCTGACCGTGTACCTGGCGCGATTGGCATCGTCCAGCCAATTGACCATGCGTTATGTGTTGCAGGACGCCGCCGACCGCCTGGGCTTCGAAGAATTGAACATCGAGGAGATTCCCTGGCACGAGTTGCAGCCCGAGGACGTGATTGCGCTGGTGGCAACGTTGCGCACGGATGGCTATGCGCCGAATACCTCGTCGCTGTACGTCAACGCAGTGCGCGGGGTGATGAATGAAGCGTGGCGCATGAGCCTGATCAGCCAGGAACACTTGCTGAAAATGCGCTCGGTCAAGGGCATCGCCGGCACGCGTTTGTCCCAAGGGCGCAATCTGCGACGTACATTGATTCAGGAGTTGATGGAGGTCTGCGCCGCCGATCCACGGCCGCAGGGCCTGCGCGACGCGGCCATCATCGGGATTCTGTACGGTTCGGGGATGCGCAAGTCGGAATCGGTGAACCTGGACCTGAACCAGGTGGATTTCACCGAACGCAGCCTGCGGGTCACGGCCAAGGGCAACAAGCAGTTGATCAAGTACGCCCCGGCCTGGGCTTTCGCCAAACTCAATGCCTGGCTGGAGTTGCGCCGTTCACAACTCAAGGAAGGCGAAGCGGACGATACGTTCCTGTTCAATCGCATTCGCCGGGGCAGCCACATCACCCGCGAGCGCATCACCAAGCATGCGATCTACTACATCGCCCGGCAGCGCGGGGCGCAGGTGGGGGTGAAAATCATGCCCCATGATTTCCGCCGTTCGTTCATTACCCGGGTGATCGAGGAACACGACCTGTCGATCGCACAGAAACTGGCCCACCACAGCAACATCCAGACCACCGCCAATTACGACGTGCGCGATGACAACGAGCGGCGCCGTGCGGTGGATCGTTTCGATCTTTGATTGGCAAGCTGCATCCTCCTGTAGGAGCTGTCGAGTGCAACGAGGCTGCGATCTTTTGATTTTTAAAGACAAGATCAAAAGATCGCAGCCTGCGGCAGCTCCTACAGGAACCTACGTCAAGGCTCGCTGAGCACATGTGCATGACCAATGGTCGAGACATGCACGGCGCTGCCGGCCGGTGGCGCGTACATGCCCGAACTGCGCACCAGCAGTGAACGTCCGGTGTCTTCGCCGGGGGCCAAGGCCTGCAATTCCACGGTCAGGGTGCAGGTGTTGCCGCTGAAGTCGCGGTCGGTCACCACCGCACGGCAACCGGCGACTTCCGCGCTATTGGGCAGGACGCTGGCGACCTGCAATTGCTCGGGCCGCAGCATGATTTGCGCCGCGCTGTTATTGCGGTGGTTGTTGACGGGTATCCGGCCCAGATCGCAATGGGCCCAACCGGCTTCGATGCGGGCGGGCATCACCACCGCATCACCGAGAAACAGCGCAGTCTGGACATCGTCGGGATAACGGTAAAGGTCCAGCGGATGCCCCGACTGCACCAGTCGACCGTGGCGCATCACCGCCAGTTGATCGGCGAAGGACAGCGCTTCGCTCTGGTCGTGGGTGACCAGGATGGTGGTGACCCCGGCTTCCGCCAGCAAACGCGCGACCAGTTTGCGCATGCTCGCGCGCAGGCCGGTATCGAGCGCGGAGAACGGTTCGTCCAGCAGCATCAGCCGTGGCTGTTGGGCCAGCGCTCGCGCCAGCGCCACCCGTTGCTGCTGGCCGCCGGACAGTTCGTGGGGCCAGCGCTCGGCCATGTTCGAATCCAGGGCCACGCTGTCCATCAGCTCCTCGACGCGGTGCTGCTTTTCGCTGCCCTTGGTCGCCAGGCCGAAACCGATATTGGCAGCCACCGTCATGTGCGGGAACAGCGCGCCGTCCTGCGGCACATAACCAATCAGGCGTTGATGCGCCGGCACTTCATGGGTGCTGTCGACCAGTGTCTGGCCATTGAGTGACAGACGCCCGGAGTCCGGGAATTCGAAGCCGGCGATCATCCGCAGCAAGGTGGTTTTGCCCGACCCGGAAGGGCCGACGATCACCGTGCGGCTGCCGCTGGGCACGGACAGGCTGACATCGTCCAGCGCTCGGTGGGCGCCGTAGGATTTGTTCAGCGAATGCAGTTCTAGAGCGTTCATCGGCCAGCCGTTTTTTTGGATTGGTGATAAAGGATTCCGGTCAACGGAAGCGACAGCACAATCATCAACAGCGCGTAGGGCGCCGCGGCGGCGTAGTCGATTTCGCTGGTCAGCGCCCAGAACCCGGTGGCCAGCGTGCGCGTACCGTTGGGGGCGAGCAGCAGGGTGGCGGTCAGTTCGTTGGTGATCGCCAGGAACACCAGCGCAGCGCCGGCAGCGGCGCCCGGTGCGGCCAGCCGCAGGGTAATCAGCCACAATGCCCGGACCGGCGAACGGCCAAGGCTGCGGGCGATGTTTTCCAGTTCCACCGGCGCCTGGGCGATGCCGGCGCGCAGGCTCACCAGCGCGCGCGGCAGAAACATCAGCAGATACGCCAGCAGCACGGTGATGGTGGTCTGGTAGATCGGCCGGGCAAAATGGATGGTCACGGTGACCAGGGCCAACGCGACGACGATTCCCGGCAACGAACTGGTGATGTAGTTGCAGCTTTCCAGAACCCGTTGCAGTCGGCCCGGATAGCGAATCGACAGCCAGGCAATCGGGATCGCCGCGCAGGTGGTCAGGGCTGCACCGGCCACGCCGAATAACAGCGTCTGTTCCAGGGCCGGCAACAGTTCGCTCAAATCCCAGACCTGCAAGCCTCCGGCGATCAGCCACTGGCCCAGGGTGATCAACGGCACGCCCAGCGCGAGGGCGCAGGTGATGACCTGTAACACAAGCCCGAGTGCGGTCGATGGGGTGCGCAGGATTACGATTCGCTGTTCACGGGCGCTGCCCGAGCCGACGCGGGCATAGCGCGCCGTGCCACGCGCGGCCGATTCAGCGGTCAGCATGGCCAGGCAGCATAGGGCGAGCACGCTGGCCAACATGTGCGCGGCCGCGCCGTTGAAGGTGGATTTGAACTGATCGAAGATCGCCGTGGTGAAGGTGTCGAAGCGAATCATCGCGTACAGGCCGTATTCGGCCAGTAGATGCAGGCCCACCAGCAGTGCGCCGCCGCAGATCGCCAGGCGCAGTTGCGGCAGCACCACCCGGAAAAACACCGCCCAGGGCTTGAGCCCGAGCGATTCGGCAACGTCTTCGATGGCCGGGTCCAGTCGGCGCAACGTGGCGGCAACCGGCAGGTACAAAAACGGAAAATAGGCGATGACCGAGACCAGTACCCCGGCAAACAACCCGTGAATCGGCGGCACCAGGCTGACCCAGGCGTAACTGTGCACGAACGCCGGCACCGCCAGTGGCGCCGTCGCCAGCAACGACCACCAGCGCCGTCCCGGCAGGTCGGTGCGTTCGGTCAGCCAGGCCAGCGTCACCCCGAGGGCGATGCACAGGGGCACGGTGATGAGCACCAGCAACACGGTGTTGACCAGCAACTCGCCGACCCGTGGCCGGAACACCAGCGTGACCACCGTCGACCAGCCCGTCTGCAACGACACGCCGATCACATAGGCAATCGGCAGCAGCGCCAATAACGAAACCAGCACCGACAAACCGACCACCCACGCGCCGCCACGGCTCGCGAACATGCCGCGTGATCGTCGGCGCAGGTTGGCGGGTAGTGCGTCTGTGACACCCGCCGGCAGGATTTCAGGCATCAATTAAAGCAGTCCGGCCTGAGTCATCAGCTCCACGGCTTTTTTGCTGTCGAGTTTCGAAGCATCGACGGTTGGCGCGTCGAGCTGCTGCAAAGGCACCAGTTTGGGATTGGATTGAGCGTTCTTGCCCACGGCGTACTCAAACGATTTGCCGTCCTTGAGGATGGCCTGGCCGTCCTTGCCGGTAATCCATTTCAGGAACGCCTGGGCTTGTTCCTTGTGTTTGCTGGACGCCAGAACGCCGCCACCGGAAATGCTGACGAACGCACCCGGGTCCTTGTGCTTGAAGTAGTGCAGGGCGGTGTTCTTGCTGTTCTCGCCGGTCTTGGACTGATCGACGAAGCTGTAATAGTGATAGATCACGCCGCTGTCGATCTGCCCGGCGTTGACCGCTTTGAGCACCGAGCTGTTGCCGCGATAGGCGGTGAAGTTGGTTTTCATGGCTTTCAACCAGTCAAGCGTCGCGGCCTCGCCTTTCTGTTCGAGGATGGCAGCGACGATGGCCTGGAAGTCGGCACCGCCCGGCGATGCGCCCCAGCGACCTTTCCAGCTCGGGTCGGCCAGGTCCATGATCGATTTCGGCAGCTGCGCTTCCGGCAGTTTGCTCGGGTTGTAGACGAACACCGTGGAGCGTGCGGCGATGCCCACCCACTTGCCGTGGGCCGGACGGTAGGCGGACTCGACTTGCTCCAGGGTGGTTTTATCGACCGACGCAAACAGCCCCGCGTTGTCGACCAGCACCATGGCCGGGGAGTTTTCGGTCAGGAACACATCGGCCGGCGAGGCGGCGCCTTCCTGGACGATCTGGTTGCCCATTTCGGTGTCATCGCCGTTGCGCATGGTGACCGGAATCCCGGTTTCCTGAGTGAAACCTTCAACCCAGGCCTTGGTCAGGCCTTCGTGCTGCGCGTTGTAGACCACTATGCCGACGCCATCGGCTGCGTATACATGGCCGGCGCTCACCAACGCGGTGGCCAGCAGGGCTTTTTTCAGGAAGGACGGGATACGGGAAATCATGCTGTGGCAGCTCCTGGCTTTTTAATCGAGCAAGCAGATTTGACGGGGAAGACGTCGATTATTGTAGATCAATAGGAATCATTTGCATGTTTGCGGCGCGGCAAATGTAAAGGGCCAAATGAGAAAAAAACGTCAAATCATTGGGTCGATGGACAACCTTTTTGCGAGCCACTCGCTGCCTGGCTGATCACCGCGGCCAGACGCTTGACGTTGTTCTGCTGGGCCGCCACCAGTTCATCGATGGACGGCCCTGAAGGTGTCTGCAATGTACTGCGACAGGTCATCAGGGTGTTTTCATCGCCATTGGCGCCGCGCAAGCGCCATTTGACGTCGATCAAGCCGTATTGCCCGGGAATCGAATCGAAGCGCTGCACCTCCAGTCGTACCGAAACCCGACGTTGCGGATTACTGTTGATCATCTGGTCGAGCAGGGCACTGCGCAACTCATCCACAAGACTGGCGCCCCACCATTGGGTTTCGAGAATCGCCATGCCGGTGTTGCCCTCACGCACCACAATCTGCGGCCGGTCGACCTGCGGGGGGACGGTCAGGCCTTCGATCTGGATATCCGTCGTGGGTCTGCCGTTGCTGCTCAATTGGGCCGGTGTCAGGGTGTGGAATTGAATCGGGTCGCTGCGGCAAGCGGCGAGCAGCAACACTGCGGTCATCACGGTCAGCTTGTGCGAAAAAGCCATGGGTGTTGCTCCTGTGGTCAATTGCGCGGTGGCGCTTGCAGGTCCATCGGTGCGGCATTGTTGGGCCGACCGCGAATCAGCGATTCCGGATGCCGCCCGAGGTAGTCCGAAAGGTCACGCAAGGACCGCGACGTGCGTCCCAACTCGTCCAGCGTCTGCCCCAGTTTTTCCCGCTGAGGCGAATCTTCGGCCAGGGTCGAATTGGCCGATTGCAACGTGGTATTGGCCGATTCCAGGGTCTTGCTCACGCTCGACAGGGTGTTTTGTACCCCTGGCAGCGTCTTGCCATTGAACTGGCTCAGGGTTTTCCGCATTTCGACGAGGTTGCCGTCAAGATTGCCGGCAATGCGTTCAACCGGCAGTTTGTTGATCTTGTCGACCATGGCTTCGAGTTTTTCCTGCAATTGCTCCAGGCTACCCGGAACGGTCGGAATCATGACCGGACGCGCCGTGGCATCGAAGGCGACTTTTTCGGCTTTCGGGTAGAAATCCAGCGCGACGTACAACTGGCCGGTCAACAGGTTGCCGGTGCGGGCCTGGGCGCGCAGGCCGTTCTCGATGAAGGTGCCGATCAGGCGTACGCTAGCGGCTTCGTCATTGGGATCATGATTGAGCACAGCGAGCATTTTCGTGTGGGCCTGCCCCAAACGTTGTGGGTAGATCACGATGCCGACGTTGAGCGGGAAGCTGCGTTTCTTCGCATCGAAATCCAGATTGATCGACACCACTCGGCCGATTTCCATGCCGAGGAATTCCACCGGCGCATCGACCTTGAGCCCGCGCAGTGCCTGATCGAAGCGCAAGGCCAGATATTGTGGTTTGCCATTGGGGGGGGCGAGGGCGGTTTGCTGGTCGTCGAACAGTTCGTAGGCGTATTCCTCAGGCGCCGGTTTGTCGTTGGGGCTGTATTCAGGCGCGCGGAACGCGATGCCGCCCACCAGGATCGAGGACAAGGACTCGGTCTTGACCGCGAAACCGTTGGCCCCGACGTTGACGTCAATACCGCTGGCGTTCCAGAACCGGGTGTTTTCAGTGACGTATTGATCGTTGGGCGCGTGGATGAACAATTCGATGTTCACGCCTTTGCCGTCCGGGTCCAGCTCGTAGGCCACGACCTGGCCGACCGGGATCTTGCGGAAGTAAACCGGCGAACCAATATCCAGCGAACCCAGATCCTGGGTATGCAGAGTGAAGCGCTTGCCCGGTTCGCCATAAGTGATTGGTGGCGGGTTTTCCAGGCCCTTGAAATTCTTCGCGCGGCCATTGGCTTGGCCGATGTCGGCGCCGATGTAGTCGCCGGACAGCAGCGTGTCGATGCCGGACACTCCGCCCGCACCGATACGTGGACGCACCACCCAGTACTGCGAGTCTTCGCGGGTAAAGCTTTCCGCCTGCTTGGCCAGTTTGATGGTGGCGTTGACGCTCTTCTGGTCGTTACTCAGTTCCACATCCGTGACATGACCGATCACCACGTTGCGGTACTTGACCTCGGTCTTGTTGGCGGTCAGGCCGTCACCAGTCTTGAACGTGACCGTGATGGTTGGCCCTTCCTTCAAGATACTGTTGACCACCAGCGAAATCCCCACGAGTACCGCGACAATCGGCACGATCCATACCAATGAAACGCCGAAACGGCGGGTCTTGATCGGGGCCTGACCGGGGGCCTGTGGCCCGTCAGTGGCTTGAGACTGCATCCTTGACCTCCTCGTTTGGTTTATCCCGCTCTGCCTCTTTATCCCAGATCAGGCGCGGATCGAAACTCATGGCCGACAGCATGGTGAACACCACCACCAGCCCAAAAAACAGAATGCCCGGACGCGGTTCGATGTCGGCCAGGGCTTGAAACTTCACCAGTGAGGCCACCAGCGCGACCACGATCACATCGAGCATCGACCAGTAGCCGATCACCTCGACGAAGCGGTACAGCTTCGAGCGCTCCTTGCGCGCCCACTCGCTGTCGCGTTGCACAGTGACCAGCAGCAACGTGATCGCCACGAACTTGATGCCCGGCACCGCGATACTGGCGATGAAAATGATCAGGGCGATGTCCCAGGCGCCAGCCTCCCAGAACTCCAGCACGCCGCTGATGATCGTGCTATCGGCACCGTTGCCGACCATTTTGGTGTTCATCACCGGCAGCAGATTGGCCGGAACATAGAACACCAGGGCGGTGATCATGTAGGCCCAGGTCCGCGTCAGCGAATTGGTCTTTCGTCGATGCAGCGGTGCACCGCAGCGCTCACATTCGTGAGGCTGGCTGGTCATGTCACAGGCCAGGCCGCAGCTATGGCACAGGCACAGATTGAGGTCGTCGGCGACCGGTGGCGTATTCATGGGATGTCCCACAGATCACGGATGTCGCGGCCGGCGATACGGATCATCATCAGGCTGAGAACGGCCAGCGCGAACAAGCCGATGCCGGGCAGCACATCGAGCAAACCGGCAAGCTTGATCACCGCGACCATTGCCCCCAGCAGGCAGACTTCCAGCATGCTCCAGGGCCTCAACGTTTCCAGCCAGCGCATGCAGAACTTGAAGCCCGGAGAGCGACGATGGGCGAGGGCGTAGACCAAGACCCAGATCAGCAGCGACAACTGGATAATCGGCGCGATGATCATGGCGATGGCGGCCACCATAGCGATAAAGGTGATCGGCCCGAGGCTCAAGGCCAGCACCGAATCCCAAAGTGTTGCGCTGTTTTTCAGGCCTTTGAGGCTGATGCTCATGACCGGATAGAAATTGGCGAAGATCCACAGCATCAATGCGGTGAAGGTCAGCGCCAGGCGCTGCTCCACCGTCAGGCCGTTATAGCGCTGAAGCACACCGCCGCAGCGCGTACACAGGGTTTTCTGATGTTTGGCGAGCGTCGCTTTTTCGTACACGCAGTCGCAGTGCTCGCAGATGATCAGTTGGGCATTCGTCGCCATGGGCCAGGCTCGACAGGAGGCAGGAATTGATGAGCACCCCCTCAATATAGAAGTGACTCGCAATTGAGCAAATCGAAAGGCTGAACGAGATAGATGGGGCTGCGAATGTACGCGGTCAATGTAGGAGCTGCCGCAGGCTGCGATCTTTTGATCTGAAAAGATCAGGATCAAGAGATCGCAGCCTGCGGCAGCTCCTACAGGGACGGGTGTTTTAGCCGAGAACTTCGCGCATCCGATACCACAACATGCCAAGGGCCAGCAGTGGCGAGCGCAGGACGCGGCCGCCGGGGAAGGTCATGTGCGGCACGGCGCTGAACACGTCGAAACCTTTGCTGTGGCCAGCATGGATCGCCTCGCCCAGCAGCTTGGCGCACCAGTGGGTCACGTTCAGGCCATGACCGGAATAGCCTTGGGCGTAAAACACGTTCGGGTGCTGGCTCAAGCGCCCGACCTGCGGGAAACGATTGGCAGTGATGCCGATTTTGCCGCCCCATTGATAGTCGATGCGCACGTTGGCCAGTTGCGGGAAGACCTTGAGCATCTGCGGGCGCATGTATGCGGTGATGTCCCGAGGATCACGCCCGGAGTAATGGCAGGCGCCACCAAACAACAGGCGGCGGTCCGCCGAGAGCCGGTAGTAATCCAGGCCGACTTTCTGGTCGCACAGCGCCACGTTGTTCGGGATCAACTCTGCTGCAAGCTCAGGCGACAACGGTTCGGTGGCGATGATGTAGCTACCGGCCGGCAGCACCTTGCCGCTGAGTTTTGGTTCGAGTTCTTCCAGATGCGCGTTGCAGCCCAGCACCAGACTGCCGGCGCGTACTGTGCCACCGGCACATCGCACCTGCACTGTGTTGCCATGGATCAACTCCAGTACCGGGCTCTGTTCGAAGATCTTCACGCCAAGGGATTGCGCAAGCTGCGCTTCGCCCAGGACCAGATTCAACGGGTGTAAATGGCCCGAACCCATGTCGATCAGGCCACCGGCATACACGCCGGAATTCACCACTTGCTGACGAATCTGCTCAGGTGCGACCAAGCGGGTTTCGTGGGCGTAACCGGATTCCTTGAGTTCTGCGTATTCAGCCTTCAAACCGGCGAACTGCGCCGGGGTGTTGGCCAATTCGCAAAAGCCCCAGCGCAGGTCGCAATCGATCGCGTTTTCGCGGATGCGATTGCCCACCACTTGCACCGACTCCGTCCCAGCGTGCTCCAGATAGCGCACGCCTTCGGCACCGATGTGTTTGGCAAAACCGCTGACATCGTGGCCGATCCCGCGTATCAGTTGCCCGCCATTGCGCCCGCTGGCGCCCCAGCCAATTCGCCGCGCCTCCAGCAGGATCACTGAGAGCCCGCGCTGGGCCAGTTCAATGGCGGTATTGACCCCGGTAAAACCGCCGCCGATCACGCAGACATCGGCCACCAGGTCTTCGCCCAGCGTCGGCCAGGGCCCGATGCCATTGGCCGACGCCGCGTAGTAGGAGTGGGTATGTTCCTGGGTGTACTGGTTCATTTGTTGGACTTCACTTTGCTCCACGAACGGGTCATCAGTCGCATGATCGACTGTGGCGGCGTGGTCGAGATGTAGAGCTTGTCGAGGACTTCCTGGGACGGGTAAACCTCGGGATTGTTGACCAGTTCAGGGTCCATGTATTGCTTGGCGGCCGGGTTCGGGTTGGCGTAACCGACCGAGGCGCTGACCTTGGCGATCACCTGCGGGTCGAGCAGGTAATTGATGAAGGCGTGGGCTTCTTTCGGGTTGCTGGCGTCGGCGGGAATGGCCAGCAGGTCGAACCACAAGTTCGCGCCTTCCTTGGGAATCGCATAAGCGATGTTCACGCCATTTCCGGCTTCCTTGGCGCGGTTGGCGGCCTGGAACACATCACCCGAATAACCGAAGGCGACGCAGATATCGCCATTGGCCAGGTCGGAGACGTACTTGGAAGAGTGGAAATAGGTGATGTACGGACGAATGCTCAGCAGCTTGGCTTCGGCTTTCTTGAAGTCCTCGGGGTTCTCACTGCGCGGGTCCATGCCCATGTAGTTGAGGACCGCCGGGAACACTTCATCCGCCGAGTCCATCATCGACACGCCGCACGCGCTGAGCTTCTTGATGTTCTCCGGTTCGAACAGCACGGCCCAGGAATCGATGTGGTCGATGCCCAGCACTTGCTTGACCTTGTCGACGTTGTAACCGATGCCGTTGGTGCCCCACAGGTACGGCACCGAGTGCTCGTTGCCCGGATCGTTTTTCTCCAGCAACGTCAGCAATTTCGGATCGAGATTCTTGAAATTCGGTAGTTGTTCGCGATCCAGTTTGAGGAACGCGCCAGCTTTCACCTGACGGGCGAGGAAGTGGTTGGACGGCACCACCACGTCATACCCGGTGCGCCCCGCGAGCAGTTTGCCTTCCAGGGTTTCGTTGGAATCGAAGACGTCGTAGATCACCTTGATCCCGGTCTTGGCCTGGAAGTCGGCGAGGGTGGTTTCGCCGATATAGTCGGTCCAGTTGTAGACGCTGACCTGCGGCTGGGCCTGGGCAACGGCGCTGAACAGAACGGCCAGTGCGACCGGGACCACGGATTTCAATAGACGCATATCGATACCTTCTTGGAATTATTGGGATCTATGGGTAATCACCACACCCTGTGGGAGCTGGCTTGCCAGCGATGGCGGGCTGTCAGTCGACAACGTTGTTGAATGTGCCGCCCTCATCGCGGGCAAGCCCGCTCCCACAGTGAATGCGTGATGTTCAGACGCTGAGCATCAGGAACTCACGCTCCCACGAACTGATCACCCGCTTGAAGTTTTCGTGCTCGGCACGCTTGACCGCGACGTAACCGCGCACGAACTTGTCGCCCAGATAACGGCCAATGGTTTCGCTTTCTTCCATCTGGGTCAGGGCGTCTTCGATGGTGATCGGCAGGCGCAGGTTGCGGCGTTCATAGGCGCGGCCCTGTACAGCGGCGCTCGGTTCAATGCGCTCGACCATGCCGAGGTAGCCGCACAACAGACTGGCGGCGATGGCCAGGTACGGGTTGGCGTCGGCACCCGGCAAGCGGTTTTCCACGCGCATGGCGTCCGGGCTGGAGGTCGGTACGCGCAGGCCGACGGTGCGGTTTTCTTCGCCCCATTCGACGTTCACCGGCGCCGAGGTGTCCGGCAGGAAGCGGCGGAACGAGTTGACGTTCGGCGCGAACATCGGCAGCACCTTCGGGATGTACTTCTGCAAGCCACCGATGTGGTGCAGGAACAGCTCGCTCATGTTGCCATTGGCGTCGGCGAAGATCGGCTGGCCGGTGGCGATATCCACCACGCTCTGGTGAATGTGCATGGCGCTGCCTGGCTCGTCGCCGACCGGTTTGGCCATGAAGGTCGCCGCCACGTTGTGCTTGAGCGCCGCCTCACGCATGGTGCGTTTGAACACGGTGATCTGGTCGGCCAGGTCCAGCGCGTTGCCGTGACGGAAGTTGATTTCCATCTGTGCCGGGCCGTCTTCGTGGATCAGCGTGTCGAGGTCCAGGCCTTGCAATTCGCACCAGTCATAGACGTCTTCGAACAGCGGATCGAATTCGTTCGCCGCGTCGATGGAGAACGACTGACGACCGCTTTCGGCGCGACCGGAACGGCCCATCGGCGCCTTGAGCGGCAGGTCCGGGTCTTCGCAGCGCTGGGTCAGATAGAACTCCATTTCCGGCGCGACAATCGGCCGCCAGCCTTTGTCGGTGTACAGCTGCAGGACTTTCTTCAGCACGTTGCGCGGCGACAATTCAATCGGGTTGCCGAACTTGTCGAAGGTGTCGTGGATCACGATGGCGGTCGGCTCAATGGCCCATGGCACCACGTAGACCGCATCGGCGTCCGGCTTGCAGACCATGTCGATATCGGCGGGGTCGAGCAGGTCGTAGTAGATGTCGTCGTCGACAAAGTCCCCGGTTACCGTTTGCAGAAGGACACTTTCCGGCAGGCGCATGCCTCGCTCATGCAGGAACTTGTTGGTCGGTGCAATTTTGCCGCGTGCAATGCCGGTCAGATCGCTGACGACGCACTCGACTTCGGTAATCTTGTGATCTTTCAGCCAAGTGAACAGCTGATCGAAAGGGACATTCATAAAGACCTCGTTATTGGTTTTATTAACGCCAGGAGAGGCCAGTTTCATCCGCCGGACACTTCCCCTGTAGCGCGTTGACGTCTATCTTGGGCGAGCCTTGCGGTTCCATCTATCCACTTTAAGCAGCACAAAGCGCACCAAAAGAGTGCGCAAGGTCACCCATGACAAACGGCAATTCACTACAGGTTCAAGCGTTCAGTACCGCTGATGTCGCCGAGCAAATCCGCGCCACGCCGGGCTGGACCCAGCATTACCAACAGATGTCGCCGGGGCATTTCGCAGGTCTGGTGCGCTATCTGGATTTACAGGGCGTGGAGATTTATGAGGAACACATGAACACCCGGGTCGAGCAGAATTTCAGCGCGCCCCAGGGTTCGCTGGCGTTCTGTTTCGATCGCAGCGACAACGCGCTGTACGTGTTGAATGGCGAGAGCCGCAACATCTGGATCACCCCGGAGAACTATCAGGAAATCGCCGTGGTGTTCGGGCCGGAATTCGTCCAGCGCAACAGCCTGGACGTGGCTCGGCTGGAAGGGTTGTTCATGGCGCCGCTCAACTCGCAGCAGAACGCTTTGTTCTGTCGCTGGCTCAGCGGCACGCTGACGCGTCTGTCCCAGACTTTCGATCCGCCGACCCGGGAAGCGCTCACTCAGCAATTGCTGGAGGATTGCCTGTTCATCCTCGATAACGCCTGTGTCTGTCTCGATCAAGGCGCGTTGCAGCGCCGGGCCGGGGAACGGGCGATCATGAAGCGGGTAGGGGAATGGGCGGCGGACACCCCGGAAGAACATCTCAACCTGCTGGAGTTGTCCCAGGTTGCCGGGGTTTCACTGCGCCAGTTGCAGCATGCATTCAAGACCTACACCGGCATGGCGCCGACCCAATGGCTGCGCCTGCGCCGACTCAACAGCGCCCGCCGCGAACTGCTTAGCCGCACGCCAACGCAAACCACCGTCGCCGAAGTGGCGATGCATTGGTCGTTCTGGCATCTGGGTCGGTTTTCCAGCAGCTACCGGGCGCTGTTCAAGGAGTTGCCGAGCGACACGTTGAAGCGTGCGGGGAACACTGCGCTGGTGGGTCGGCGGCGTTAAAACGTTGGAGGGGTGATCACCCAGATCACCACCGCATCGACATCGCCGGGATTGCCGTAACGGTGCGGCTCCTGGCTGGAGAAACTGAAGCTGTCGCCTTCGCTGAGCTGAAAATGACGCTCACCCACCCACAACTCGAAACTGCCGGAAAGTAGATATCCGGCTTCTTCGCCTTCGTGGCTGTAGCTTTGCTGGCTGTAGGTGCCGGGCGGAAAACGCGAGTGGAGCATTTCCAGTTGTTGATTGGGTTGCGGGGTCAGCAACTGGTCGACGATGCCGTCTTCGTAATGCACGCTCAAGCGGCTGTTCTTGCGCACCACGACGCCATCATCTTCAGGGGCGGTGTTGGCTTCGCTGGCGAAAAACCACTGAATGGTTACACCGAGACTGCGGGCGATGTTGAACAGTGCCGGAATCGACGGGTAGGCGAGGTTGCGTTCCAGTTGGCTGATGTAGCCGGCGGTCAATTCGCTTTGCTGCGCCAATTCCGCCAGGGTCATGCCCCGGCGTTTGCGCAGGCCGCGAATCCGCGTGCCGAGGAAGTGTGGCTCGGCGGCGCCGGTTGCGGGCTGTGACTTGCTGTTGTTGCTCATGGAAAATTCCGAACCGGGGGCTGAGCTGCGCCCCTGTAGGAGCTGCCGCAGGCTGCGATCTTTTGATTTTGCTTTTCAGAAACAAGATCAAAAGATCGCAGCCTGCGGCAGCTCCTACAGAGAGTGATCAATTGCATTTAAAGCCCCGGAGTATAAACAGCCTCAGAGCTCCCACGCGACTTTCAAGCCTTCGTAAATCGCTTCTTCAGCCGTACGCGGCGCCAGGCAGTCGCCGATGCGGCGGAATTCCACCAGGCCTTGCAGCTCGGCGCCCAGCGTATCCACCGGTTGATGCCCCTGACACAGCACCAGCGTATCGATGTTTTCCATCAACATCGGCTCACCGCTGGCGGTGTGTTGCAGGTACACGGTGTTGTCGTCGCAACCGTACAGGCGTGCGTATGGCGTGATGGGGATCCCGAGTTTGTGCAACTCGCCGGCCAGTTGATCGCGCACGTACAGCGGCAGGTTTTCCCCGCAATGGGTGCCGTTGACTGCCAATTGCACCTGATGCCCGGCGCGGGTCAGGCGCTCGGCGATGCCCGGGCCGATCCAGTCGCAGCGCCAGTCGACCACCACCACGGAACGGCCGATCTGCACCTCCTCACGCAAGACCTGCCAGGCGTCCACCACCTGCAATTCGCCACCGCGTTCGAATGCTGGCCAATAGGGTTCGGCGCCGGTGGCGATGATCACCATCTCCGGTTTTTCCTGTTCCACCAAGGCACGGTCGACGCGGGTATTGCGCACCACGCGCACACCGGCCAATTCCATCTCCCGTTGCAGATTGGTGCTGGCGCCGCCGAACTCGCTGCGCCGTGGCAGCAATTGCGCGAGCAACACCTGGCCACCGAGTTGCGAACTGGCTTCGTACAGCGTCACCTCATGCCCACGCTGAGCGGCGACGGCGGCCGCTTTCATCCCTCCGGGGCCACCGCCGGCAATCATGATGCGTTTGCGATGTTTGGTAGGTTGGCGTTCGCCAAAAATCAGCTCGCGACCGGTTTCCGGGTGCTGGATGCAGGAAATCGGCAGGCCTTTGTGGAAGTGGCCGATGCACGCCTGATTGCAGGCAATGCAGGCGCGCACGTCTTCAGCGCGGCCGGTGTCGGTCTTGTTGGGCATCTGCGGGTCGCAGATCAGCGCGCGGGTCATGCCGCAGACATCGGCTTGCCCACGGGCCAGAATCAACTCGGCTTCCTGGGGTTGGTTGATGCGCCCGGTGACGAACAATGGAATGTCCAGACTCGCCTTGAACGTCCCGGCTTCCTTGGCCAGGTACGCTGCCTCGATCGCCATCGGCGGCACGATGTGCACCGCGCCGCCCAACGAGGCCGAAGTGCCGGCGACGATGTGCACGTAATCGAGTTGTGCTTGCAGCGATTGCACGGCGGCCAGGGATTCGTCTTCGGTCAGGCCTTCGGGGTCGCGTTCATCGGCGGAGATGCGCAGGCCGATGATGAACTGCTCGTCGGTCGCCGCACGCACGGCGGCGATCACTTCGCGCAGGAAACGCAAACGCTGTTCCAGCTCACCGTTGTAGCCATCGGTGCGGCGGTTGACCCGCGGGTTGATGAATTGCGCCGGCAGATAACCATGGCTGGCCACCACTTCGACGCCGTCGATGCCAGCCTGATGCAGGCGCCCGGCGGCAGCGGCATAACCGGCGACGATCTCGTCGATCATCGCCTGATCCAGCGCCCGCGGCATCACCCGAAACCGCTCGTTGGGCACGTTCGATGCCGAATAAGCCACGGCCAGCAGGCCATCGCTGGACTCCATGATTTCCCGTCCCGGATGGAACACCTGCGACAGCACCACGGTGCCATGGGCATGGCAGGTTTGCGCCAGTTTGCGATAACCCTCGATGCATTCATCGTCGGTGGCCATCAGCACATGGGAGGTGTACCGCGCGCTGTCATGCACCCCAGCCACTTGCAGCACGATCAGCCCGACACCGCCTTCGGCACGCGCACGGTGGTAGGCAATCAGTTGCTCGTTGACCAGATTGTCAGTGGGCATCGACGTGTCGTGACCGCTGGACATGATGCGGTTTTTCAGGCGCTTGCCACGGATCTGCAAGGGTTCGAACAGGTGTGCAAAAGTTGGGGTCGTGGTCGGCATGGTGCGGATACTCCAGACAGTCTGACCTGTAGGAGCGAGCCTGCTCGCGATGAACTTGAGGGCGACGCGTTCATCCAGACAACACGCGTCATCGTTAACGTCCATCGCGAGCACGCTCGCGCCTACAGAGGCATCAGGTTTCGGTTGTTATTATTGGTCTATAGAAATTTACCTGTAGTAAAAAATCAACTTGTTTTTTTACTGCGGCTTGCAGTAATTTCGTTTCGAGCCCGCTCCTGGGGCGAACCTCACAACAATAAAAAAGGGCTACACCGGCCTGTGACCGGGTGGCACCTGCAAGAGGAACCACTGATGAAATCGCAAACGCTCAAGCACGGTTTTTATCCTTTGGTGTTGACCCTGGCGATGGGGCTGGGCAGCGCTCAAGCCGCATCGGACATGGTGGTGGTCGGTTACGGCGGCGCGGGACAAAAAGCCCAGGACGTGGCGTTCTTCCAGCCTTTCGCCGCAGTGGATCAAAGCAAAGTGATCCAGAGCGAATACAACGGCGAAATGGCCAGGATCAAAGTGATGGTCGACACCGGCAACGTCGATTGGGACGTGGTGCAGATCGAGGGCCCGGACTTGATGCGTGGGTGCGAGGAGGGCATGTACGAGCGACTCGACTGGACGCGCCTGGGCCACGCTGACCAGTTGATCCCGGACGCGGCGCAGGAATGTGGTTCCGCTGCGCTGGTGTGGAGCGTGGCGATTGCCTACGACACTGACAAACTGGCCCAGGCACCCACGTCGTGGGCAGATTTCTGGGACGTCAAGAAAACCCCCGGCAAACGTGGGCTGCGCAAGCGTGCGGTGTACAACCTGGAATTCGCCTTGCTGGCGGACGGGGTAAAAGTCGAGGACGTGTACAAGGTGCTTGGCACCCCGCAGGGCGTAGACCGCGCGTTCGCCAAGTTGACTGAACTCAAGCCGTATATCCAGTGGTGGGAGGCAGGCGCGCAACCGCCGCAATGGCTGACCGCCGGTGACGTGGTGATGACGTCGACCTACAGCGGTCGTATCGCCGACGCGGCGCAAAAAGGCAGCCACCTCGGTCTGGTCTGGCCGGGCAGCCTGTATGGCATGGACTATTGGGCGATCATCAAGGGTTCCAAACACGTTGATCAGGCCCAGCGCTTCATTGCCTTCGCCAACCAGCCGGATGCGCAGGTCAAATACGTCGAGCAGATTCCCTACGGCCCGACCAACACCCAGGCCGCCGCGCGACTGGATGACAAACTGGCGCAATGGGTGCCGACGGCGCCGCAAAATCTCAAGGGTGCCTTGTCGATGAACGTCGGTTTCTGGGTCGACCATGGTGAAGAACTGGAAGAGCGCTTCAACGCCTGGGCCAGCAAATAAATAGCGATGGTGGCTGGACGTGTTGAAGCGTCCAGTCTTACTGTCTGCCCAGCCGAACAGCCTGGAGAGCCCGAACAATGAACAAAATTGCCATTGCGCTGACCGCCCCCGAGCGCAGCGTCACCGAACAGCGTCTGCGTGAAGAACTGGCGGCCTGTTATCGCTTGATTGCACATTTCCGCATGACCGACCTGATCTTCACCCACATCTCGGTGCGCATTCCGGGGCCGGAACATCACTTCTTGATCAACCCTTACGGGCTGATGTTCGATGAGATCACCGCCTCGAATCTGGTGAAAATCGACCTCAATGGCCACGCCGTCGAGCCTTCACCGTACCCGGTGAACCCGGCCGGTTTCGTGATTCACAGCGCCATTCATGGCGCCCGGGAAGACGCGCAATGTGTGCTGCACACCCACACCAAATCCGGTTGCGCCGTGGCGGCGTTGAAGTGCGGGTTACTGCCGGTGAACCAGATTTCCATGGAGTTTTACGGCCGGGTCGCTTACCACGACTACGAAGGCGTGGCGCTGGACATGAGCGAGCAGCAGCGACTGGTGCAGGACCTCGGCGACAAATCGGTGCTGATGTTGCGCAACCATGGTTTGTTGACCGTCGGCGAGACCGTGAGCCAGGCGTTTTTGCGTATGTATTACCTGGAAAAGGCCTGTGAAATTCAGTTGGCTGCGCAGGCGGCGGGGGAGATCGTTTTGCCACCGGCTGAGGTTTGTGCGCATACCGAGCGGCAGTTCAATGATCCAGGGCGGCCGTTGGATGAAGGCGAGTTGAGCGATCCGGATGCGATGCAACTGGCTTGGGCGGCGTTGTTGCGGTTGTTGGATCGGGTGGCTCCGGGGTATCGGGATTGATCCGGATTTACTGGTGAATGGGCTGGCCTCATCGCGGGCAAGCCATGCTCCTACAAGGGCGCGTTCGCATGACGGCCCACTCAATCGTAGGAGCAAAGCTTGCTCGCGATGCAGGCGACGCGGTTTACCAGACTGACTGGAGATTCTGCCTGCTCTTGCTGTACAGTCGTTCAGCTCGTCGCTTGCCAGCGCGGGCCCTAATGATTGAATCCAGGAGCAGTCGCCATGAATCAGGAAGCCCGTTTTTCCCGCATGGAACCGGAGTTGCGCAAGGCCAATCTGATCGAGGCAACGCTGGTGTGCCTCAAGCGTCATGGTTTCCAGGGTGCGTCGATTCGCAAGATTTCCGCCGAGGCGGGCGTTTCGGTGGGGCTGATCAGCCATCACTATTCCGGCAAGGATGAGTTGGTCGCCGAGGCTTACATGGCGATCACCGGACGCGTCATGACGCTGTTGCGCGACGCCATGGAGCAGGCCGCACCCAACGCGCGCGAGCGTTTGTCGGCGTTTTTCCGTGGTTCGTTTTCCGCAGAATTGCTCGACCCGCAGCTGATCGACGCCTGGCTGGCGTTCTGGGGCGCGGTGAAAACCGCCGAGGCGATCAACCAGGCTCACGATCATTCCTATGGCGAGTACCGCGCCATCCTGCGCAAGGTGTTGATGGAACTGGCGCAGGAAGAAGGCTGGGAAAACTTCGACGCCGATCTCGCCGCGATCAGCCTCAGTGCCTTGCTCGATGGCCTCTGGCTGGAGTTGGGACTGAACCCTGGGACTTTCACCCCGGAGCAGGGCATGCAGATTTGCGAGGCCTGGGTGGACGGTTTGCAGGCTGGTGGCCGGCAGCGCTTTTGTGGGCAGACGAGTAGCTGTTGATCACCTGTTCAACAGTGGCTACTCTCTGGCGCTGAAGCAACAAAACACTCTAATAAGAAATACGCCTTCGGGCCTGTGCGGGACACCCAGCAATGACTCCTCGGGTACTGATCGTCGACGACGATCCGCTGATTCGCGAACTGTTGCACGCCTACCTGTCCCAGGAAGGCTACGACGTACATTGCGCCGCCACGGCGGAGCTGGCCGAGGCCTTTCTGGCCAGCCAGGCCGTTGACCTGGTCATGCTCGATATCCGCTTGCCGGGCAAGGATGGACTGACCCTGACCCGCGAACTGCGGGTGCGTTCCGAAGTTGGCATCATCCTGATCACCGGGCGCAACGATGAAATCGACCGCATCGTCGGCCTCGAATGCGGCGCCGATGACTACGTGATCAAACCCCTCAATCCACGTGAACTGGTGTCGCGGGCGAAAAACCTGATTCGCCGGGTTCGTCATGCGCAAATTCCACAACCGGTCGCGGCAGTTTCGAAACCCGTCAAACAGTTCGCCGATTGGGCGCTGGACACCGACCGTCGACGCCTGATCGATCCTTCAGGCAGTGAAACCCTGCTGACCCACGGCGAATTCCAGTTGCTCAGCGTGTTCCTGCGCAACAGCGGCCACACCCTCAGCCGCGACCAGCTGATGGACCAGATCCGCAACCGCGAATGGGTGCCCAACGACCGCTCCATCGACGTACTGGTCGGCCGTTTGCGCCGCAAGTTGCACGACGACCCAGCCGAACCGCAACTGATCATCACCATCCACGGCGCCGGTTACCTGTTCACTGCCAGCCTGGCGGCGTGATTGCCTTGAGGCGATTGCTCTTGTTGATGTTGGTGTTGGCGGGCACTGCGCAGGCGGCGGAGAAGGTCCGTTACTGCGATTACCCGGTGTACCCGCCGATCTCCTGGAGCGACGGCAAACAGGTCCGTGGCCTGGCGCCGAGCGTGGTGAAAAAACTGTTCGGCCAACTCGGCTACGAGGTCGAGATCGTGGTGCTGGGCAACTGGAAGCGCTGCTTGCTTGACGCCGCCGAGGGCCGGGTCGACGTGGTGCTGGCCTACAGCACCGCACAACGGGAACAAAGCATGTTGTTTTCCACGGTGCCGGTGTTGCGCGAAGAAGTGGCGTTGTTCGTCAACCGGCAGCACCCGGTGAAATTCGAGCGGCTGGAAGATCTGTCCCGTTACCGTGGCGGCCTGCTGTTCGGTGAAAGCTATGGCGTGGAATTCGATCGCATGGTCGCGCAAAACAACAACATCGAATGGGTCTCCGACAGCCGCCAGAACTTCGGCAAGCTGATTCGCGGGCGCATCGATTTCATCACCCAGGAGCGCCGCACCGGTGAGCTCTACGTGCAGAACTTGCCCGGTGCCCAAGACATTGTGGCCTTGCCCAAGGCCTTGAGCGTGGATTACCTGCGGGTCGCGGTTTCCCGCCGTTCGCCGCTGGCCGCGAGCATGCCGCAGATCAATGAACAATTGCAGCGCATGGTCGATGCCGGTGACATCGAACGCCTGCTCAATGAAAGCGAAGTGACCTACCGCGACATGATCAACCTGCCGGCGAACGCGCAATGATCCGCGCCCGACCCGGTGGACTATTGCGACGCCTATTGCTGTTCATTTTGCTGTTCAGCCTGTGCTTCACCGTACTCGCCAGCAGCGTGCAGCTGTACATCGAATACCGTCGGGAAATGCGCGATATCGACGCGCGCATGGAGCTGATCCGCGCCGGATACCTGGCGAGCCTGGAACGAAGCCTGTGGGATTTGAACCAGGAGCAGTTGAACGTGCAGTTGCGCGGTCTGGTGGATTTTTCCGATGTGGCGCGGGTACACCTGAGCAGCCCCGATTTCGATTTGCTGCACGGCAATCCTGAACCGATCGGTCCACTGCGTAACGAGCGATTTGCCCTGGATTATCAACCGCCATCCGGCCCGTTGCGTCACCTCGGCGAACTCGAAGTCAGCACCGATCTGGGCGCGGTTTATCAGCGCCTGTATGCCACCGGTTTGACCAGCCTGTTGTGGATGGCGGTATTTCTCTGTGGCCTGGCGGTGGCGCTGTCGGGGTTGTTTTATCGATTGGTGACCCGACACCTGAAAGTCATGGCTGAATTTGCTCGGCGTATTGCTGCCGGTGATTGGCACGAGCCGCTGCAACTGGACAAGCAGCGCATCGCACAAAAAGACGAGATCGATACCGTGGCTAACGCCCTGGACGATATGCGCCGGGCGATCCTCAATGACATCGATCGCCGCGAAAGCGATCGCCTGGCCTTGCAGGATAACCGCGATGAATTGCTGAAAATGGTCGAGCGGCGTACCGCCAGCCTGATGCGCGCCAAGGACGAAGCCGAAGCGGCCAACCTTGCCAAATCGCGTTTCCTGGCGACCATGAGTCACGAGCTACGCACGCCACTCAACGGCATCCTAGGCATGGCCGAATTGCTGCGCGGCGCGAGCCTGGATCAGCAGGACAGCAAACGCCTGGATGCCTTGCACAAGGCGGGCGAGGGTTTGCTGACCATCCTTAATGAAGTGCTGTTTTTCGCCAAACTGGAGGAGGGCGTGAGCCTGCCCGAGCCGGTGGACTTCTCGATTCGCCAGTTGCTCGACGAAGTTCTGACCCTGCTGGAACCCAAGGCGCTGAACAACGACACGATCCTGCATTGCCGGGTCGATCAGCGGGTGGCCGAACATCACCACGGTGCCGAGCAATTCTTGCGACAAGTCCTGAGCAACCTGTTGGCCAACGCCATCAAGTTCACTGAGGGCGGCGAGGTCAGTGTCGAAGTGGCGCTGCTCATGCAGCCCGAAGGGATTAGCGGCGATCACCTGCGGGTGAGTGTCACCGATAACGGCATTGGCATTGCGCCGCAGATGCAGGCGAAGATTTTCGAGCGCTTTACCCAGGCCAGCGAGGAAGTGGCGCAGCGCTTTGGCGGCACCGGGTTGGGACTGGCGATCTGCAAACACCTGGTCGAGCAAATGGGCGGCAATATCGGTGTCACCAGCGAAGTCGCGCGGGGCAGTTGTTTCTGGTTCGAGCTGACGTTGCAGCCTGCTGCCGGTGTGACGGCGCAGGTGCCGATGGCGGTTGCCGGGCCGGCATTGAAGGTGCTGGTGGTAGAGGACGTGGCGCTCAATCGCGAAGTGGTCAAGGGCCTGCTGCAACGGGATGGCCATCAGGTGTGGCTGGCCGAGGAGGGCGAACAGGCGTTGGTGCAGTGCGCCGCGCAAACATTCGATCTGATTCTGCTCGATGTGCATCTGCCGGGCATGAGCGGTGTGCAATTGTGCAAACAGATCCGCAGCCTCGACGGGCCGAACCGCACCGCACGTATTTTCGCCCTGACCGCCAGTGTGCAACCAGCGCTGGTCCGCGGCTATCTGGATGCCGGTATGGATGGCGTGCTGTCCAAACCGCTGAAGCTGGACAACCTGCGCAAGGTGCTGAGCGGGCAATTGGTGACGCCAAAACCGGTTCAAGATGACGTCGCCATCGACTGGCCGCTGCTGCAAACCCACCGCAACTTGCTCGGTGAGCAGAAGGTGCAAGGGCTGTTGGCGGTGCTGCGCGATTCGATCGTCCAGCATCGCGAGGCGTTGAGCGAAGCCATTGAAGCCGACGACTTCACTGAAATCGCGCACTTGGCCCACCGGTTGGCGGGAAGCTGCGACTCACTGGGTTTCCGTGCCTTGGCCGGCGTGCTGAGATCAGTGGAAGAAGCGGCGCTGATTAACGATCAATCGGCCATCGAGCAGTTGGCGCCTACGGTTCATGAGCACTGCAAGCACGCGCTACAGACGCTGGAACAGCTGTTGCAGAGCTGACGTACAAGTTTGTTACGACTTTTCACAACTTCGATCTTTACGTTCAACGCGACCTTACATGGCTTTCCAATAATCGACGCAACCGCCGCAGCGCGGTCTTCGAAGCTTATTGGAGATAATAATAATGAATTGCCGTAAAGCTGATCCTTCCCCGCGCCGTGACGTCCTGTCATGCGCTGTCCGCCTCACCGACTTGAGGCTGCGGACATGAGTGAAAACATCGATCGCAAAGGCATCCAGCTCACCCGCGCCCTGAAGAGCCGGCACATTTTCATGCTGTCGCTCGGTGGCGTGATCGGCACCGGCTTGTTCATGGGCTCCGGTGTGATCATCAATCAGGGCGGTCCGGTGGGCGCGATTCTGGCGTACCTGGTGGCCGGATTCCTGATGTACCTGGTGATGGTCTGCCTGGGAGAACTGTCGGTGCAGATGCCGGTGTCCGGTTCGTTCCAGACCCACGCCACCCAATACATCGGGCCAGCCACCGGTTTCATGATCGGCTGGGTCTACTGGATGAGCTGGGCCACTACCGTCGGCCTGGAGTTCACCGCTGCCGGCATGCTGATGACCCGCTGGTTTCCGGAGGTGCCGATCTGGTATTGGTCGGCGCTGTTCGTGGTGGTGCTGTTCGGCATCAATGCCATGGCGACCCGTGCGTTTGGCGAAGCGGAGTACTGGTTTTCCGGGATCAAGGTTGCGGCGATTCTCGGATTCATCGTCGTTGGCGTGCTGGTGATCTTCGGCGCGATACCGCTGAGCAGCGGGGCGCCCGCGCCGATGGCGACCAACCTGATTGGCGATTCGTTGTTCCCCAACGGTTTGTCCGCCGTGTTCGCAGTGATGATGACCGTGGTCTACGCCTTCCAGGGCTGCGAGATCATGGGCGTGGCCGCCGGTGAAACCGATCAGCCGGAAAAGAGCATTCCCCGTGCAGTGCGCAACGTGGTATTCCGCGTGCTGATCTTTTACGTGCTGGCGATCATCGTGCTGTCGGCCATCGTGCCGTGGCAGCAGGCGGGGCTGATGGAAAGTCCGTTCGTGCAAGTGTTCGACATGGTCGGCATTCCGTACGCCGCTGACCTGATGAATTTCGTGATCCTCACAGCGATCCTGTCTGTGGGCAACTCCGGGCTGTACGCCTCGACGCGCATTCTGTGGGCAATGTCGAAAACCGGCATGGCGCCGAAGAGCCTGTCACCGCTCAGCAAACGTGGCGTGCCGCTACGCGCCCTGAGCATCACCTTATGCTTTGCGCTGGTGTCGCTGATGACCAGTTTCGTCGCGGCCGACACTTTGTTCATGGTGTTGATGGCGGTGAGCGGCATGTCCGGCACCGTGACCTGGATTGTCATCGCGCTGGCCCAGTACAAGTTCCGCAAGGCCTGGCTGCGTGACGGCAACAAACTCAGCGACCTGAAATACCGCGCGCCGTGGTTCCCGGTGCTGCCGCTGATGTGCATCACGCTGTGCTGTTCGCTGTTCGTGTTCCTCGCATTGGATGAAACCCAGCGGCCATCGCTGTACTGGGGCTTCGGGTTTATTGCGCTGTGTTATGGCGCGTATTTCCTGGTTCATCGCAAGCGTCAGGGCGTGTTGACGCCGAGCTTGCCGACCGCGTAATTCCTTGAAATAAACACACATCCCCTGTGGGAGCGGGCTTGCTCGCGAAAGCGGCATCATGTTCAACATCTGCGTTGACTGATCCACCGCCATCGCGAGCAAGCTCGCTTGTATGCTAGGACTTGAAGGGAGGAGGAGGGACAAGGCTCGATTCTGACTGTTAGCGCAGTACAGATCCGTGGGAGATTTCGCCCCTCCTCCTTTCACCCAAGCGCCG